>NZ_JBSGJD010000047.1:0-44221 GCF_053605405.1 Amycolatopsis sp. NPDC003861 | reverse complement strand
GTGAGTGGTAAGGAGGGTTCTAACCCTCCTTACCACTCACGACCAGCCGCGGCAGGCCACCTGAACCGTGGCCTGTCACTCCGGGTCGGTGGGTGGGGCGGCGGGGAGGAGGAGGGTGAACGTGGGTGGGGCGGGGCGGCTGAGGCGGAGGCGGCCGCCCTCGGCTTCGGCGAGGCTGCGGGCCAGGCGGAGGCCGATGCCGTGGCCGCGGGGCGTCGTCGCGAACGGGTCCGTTTCGCCCAGGTCCGGGCCTTCGTCGGTGACGTCGATCGCCAGCGCATCCCCGGCGTCGCGGGCCAGGACCGTGACCGTGCCGCGGCCGTGCGTCACGGCGTTGTCCAGCAGGACGCCGAGCACCTGCCGGACCGCCGCGGCCGCCACGCGGGCCGCCGGGGGGTCCTGACGGCTGATCCGCAACTCCCGCCCCTGCGGCCCGAGCAGCGCTTCGCCCGTCTGCCGGACTTCCTCGAGGAGCGCGCCGAGGTCCAGCTCGGCCCGCGGCGCGCGGCGTTCGCGGCCCAGCGCCAGGAGGTCCTCGATGGTGCGTTCCAGCCGGTCGGCGGACGCGATACCGGCGCGGATGGCCGCGTACGGGTCCGCCGCCGGTGTCTCCAGCGCGGCTTCGAGCTGCAGGCGCAGCCCGGTCAGCGGCGTGCGCAGCTGGTGGGACGCCTCCGCGGAGAACGCGCGCTCGCGCTCCAGGGTCTCGCCGATCCGGGCCGCGGTGGTGTCCAGCGTCTCGCCGACCTGGTCGATCTCGGGGATGCCCGCGCGCGGCGACCGGGCCGTGAAGTCGCCGTCGCCGAGCCGCTCGGCCGTGACGGCGAGCTCCTCCAGGGGCCGGACGAGCCGCCTCGTGAACCGCCGGGCCAGCAGCCAACTGACCCCGGTCGTCACGACCGCGAGCCCGGTCATGCCGACCCAGGTCAGGATGATCTGCAGCCGCAGCTGGGACAGCGGCCGCGCGGCGCGGACCACGCCCGTCACCCGGGAGCCGCTGACCACCGGCACCGCCAGCGCCATTTCGTCGTCCTCGCGGCCGATGACGACGTCCACCGTGGCCTTGGCGGCCTGCCGCTCGACCGCGCCGGCGACGGCGGGCCCGTGCCCGGCGAGGAGCCGCCCGTCCGGGCTGTAGACCGCGACGTCGGCTTCGGCTTCGTCCTCGTCCTCGGCTCGCGGCACCACGGGCGGCAGGCCGGCGTTCAGCTCGTGGGACACGGAGAGTGCGGCGGCGTCCGCCGCCCGCTCCAGGTCACCCTTCGCGTCGTCGTGGTAGTACTGCCACACCGCGAAGCCCAGCGGCAACGCGAACAGCAGGGTGGCGACGAGTGCGGCCAGCACCGTCAGCGAGGTGATCCGGCGGCGCACGGCTACCCCTCGGCGGCGGTCCGGGCCGGGTCTTCCAGCCGGTAGCCGTGCCCGCGCAGGGTGGCGATCCGCGGCACCTCGTCCTCGGGCCCGGCGGCCGCCGACAGCTTGCGGCGCACCGCCGCGATGTGCACGTCCAGCGTCTTCGTCGAGCCGTACCAGTGCGCGTCCCAGACCTCGGACATCAGCGTCTCGCGGCTGACCGCGACGCCGGGCTGCTCGGCGAGCCGGGCCAGCAGGTCGAACTCCTTGGCGCGCAGCACCACCTCGCGCCCGCCCAGGGTGGCGCGGCGGCCGGCGATGTCGACGGTCAGCCCGCCGACGATCACCGGCGGCCGGGCCCCGGCCGGCGCGCCGCGCCGCAGGTGCGCCCGCACCCTGGCCAGCAGCTCGCCCAGCCGGATCGGCTTGGTGAGGTAGTCGTCCGCCCCGGCGTCGAGGCCGACGACGACGTCCATCTCCTCCTGCCGCGCGGT
Source organism: Amycolatopsis sp. NPDC003861 (assembly GCF_053605405.1). Classification (NCBI taxonomy): domain Bacteria; kingdom Bacillati; phylum Actinomycetota; class Actinomycetes; order Pseudonocardiales; family Pseudonocardiaceae; genus Amycolatopsis; species Amycolatopsis sp. NPDC003861. The sequence continues at coordinate 42,374 of NZ_JBSGJD010000047.1, read as the reverse complement.
GAGGATGACGAGCACCGCGGCCGGCAGCGTGGCCCGCAGCCGGCGGCAGACTTCGACGCCGTCGAGGTCGGGCAGGCCGAGGTCGAGCAGCACGAGGTCGAAGTCGCCGGACTCGGCGGCCTGCAGGGCGCTCCGCCCGTCGCGGCACCAGCACACCTGGTGACCGTGCAGCCGGAGGGTCGATTCGAGCACGCTGCCGATCGCGGCGTCGTCTTCCACCACCAGCAGGTTCGGCATGCCGGGAAGCCTAACCAACGACGCGCCGGATTCCGTCCGGCTGTGGCCTATTCCGCCCGCGTGGCGAGGCCGATCTGCGATATCCGCACCGAAGCGGCGGCCAGGGCTTCGGTGAACGCAGCGACTTCGCCGGGCCCGAACCGGCTGCTGGGCCCGGTGATCGCGAGCGCGGCCAGCAGCCGCCCGTCGCCGTCGTGCACCGGCGCGGCAACGCTGGACGCGCCCGCCTCCGGCTCACCGTGGCTGACCGCAGCTCCCTCGGTGCCGTCGAGGACCCGCCCGGCGGCCCCGGATCCGAGCGGCAGCTCGTCCCCGACGCGGCCGACGTGCCGGATCGCCAGCGGCCCCTCCTGCTGCGCCACGCAGACCAGCACGGAGGTGCTGCGGACGTAGAGGTTCACGGTTTCGCGGCATTCCCGGGCCAGCTCCCGCAGCACCTGGCGGACCGGCTCGGGCAGCTGCCACGCCGTGTTCGCCAGCTGCGCCCACCGCAGCATCCCGGGCCCGACGGTGATCCGCCCGTCCGGCCGCGTCCACAGCAGGCCGCGCTGCTCGCAGGTGGCGACCAGCCGCAGCACGGTCGTCTTCGCCAGCCCGCTGGCCGCGGTGAGGTCCTTGACCGCCCAGACCCGGCGGTGTTCCGTGAAGAGGGCGAGCAGGTCGAACGCGCGAAGCACGCTCCGCACCGAACCGTCGTCGTCTGCCTTCATGAGCGACCCCCGTCCGCCTGATGGACCCAGAGTACCGCCAGGCGGACCGGCTCAGCCCACGTATCGCTCGAACGCCGCAACGGTCTCCGCGAGCACCTCCGCCCCCGGCCGGGCCCAGAGGTCCGCGTTGAACACCTCGACCTCGATCGGCCCGGCGTACCCCGCCGCCTCGACGGCCGTGCGCAGGTGGCGGTGGTCGATCGGGCCGTCGCCGGGCAGCGCCCGGCCGAGCAGCGGGTCCGGGAGCGGCACCAGGACGTCGCACACGTGGAACCCGGCGATGCGCCCGGCGGCCGCGGCGATCGACTCCTCGATCCGGGGGTCCCACCACACGTGGAACTCGTCCACGATCACCCCGACCTGCTCGGCCGGGTGCTCGAGCGCGACCGCCAGCGCCTGGTCCACAGTGGACAGCACCGACCGGTCCGCGCACTGCATCGGGTGCAGCGGCTCCAGGCCCAGCCGGACCCCGCGCTCGCCGGCGTACGGCGCCAGCTCGCCCACCGCGTCGGCGACGCGCTGCCGGGACGCGGCCAGGTCGTTGCCCGCGATTCCGCCCACCACCAGCACCAGCACGTCGGCGCCGAGCGTGGCGGCTTCGTCGATCGCCTCCCGGGTCTGCGCCACTCCGTCCACAGGGGACCCTTCCGGTGTCACGCCGGTGAAGAACCCACCGCGGCACAACGACGACACCCGCACACCGTGTTCCTCGAGCAGCCGCGCGGCCTCGTCGGCGCCGGTTTCGGCGACCTTGTCCCGCCACAGCCCGATCCAGCCGACGCCCGCCTCGGCGCAGCCGGCCACCGCCTCGGGCAGCGACCAGGACTTCGTGGTGATCTGGTTGAGGCTCAGCCGGGGATCCATCACGCCACCCCCGCCACCTGCAGCAGCGGCCGCATCCGGACCTCGGCCAGGTCGGGGTCGGCCAGCACACCCGCCTCGTCGGCCAGCCGCAGCAGCGTCGCCAGGTGGGTGATCGTGCGGGCGGACTCCTGGCCGGCGATCATCCGGAAGTGGTCCTGGTGGCCGTTGAGGTGGGCCAGGAACACGACACCGGTCTTGTAGTGCCGGGTCGGCGCGCGGAAGATCTCGCGCGACAGCGGCACGGTGGGGTCGAGCAGCGCGCGGAACCCGGCCTGGTCGCCGGCGTCGAGGCGGGCCAGCGCCGCCGCGGCGACCGGGGCGAGCGGGTCGAAGATGCCGAGCAGGGCTTCGCTGTGGCCTTCGGCGTCCCCGGCGATCAACGACGGGTAGTTGAAGTCGTCGCCGGTGTAGCAGGCGACGCCGTCCGGGAGCGCCCGGCGGAACTCGACCTCGACCTCGGCGTCGAGCACCGACACCTTGACCCCGGCGATCGCGTTCGCGTGCTCGGTGCAGAGCGCCGCCAGCTCGCGGGCAGCGGCGCGGACGTCGGCGTGACCCCAATAGCCGGCCAGCGCCGGGTCGAACTGCTCGCCGAGCCAGTGCAGCAGCACCGGGCCGCCCGCTTCGGACAGCAGTTTCCCGTACGCCGCGTGGTAGTCGTCCGGGCCCGTGGCCGCCGCGGCCAGCGCGCGGCTGGCCATCACGACCGGGACCGCGCCCGCGCCGGCGACCAGGGCGAGCTGCTCGCGCCAGGCGTCCACAATGGACGCGACGGTGGCCGGTCCTGGCGGCAGCTGGTCGGTGCCGACCCCGGCGCACCAGCGCCGCCCGGCCGCGACCGCGCCGGTGCGGGTCACCAGCTCCCGCGTCGTCGCCCAGTCGAGGCCCATGCCGCGCTGGGCGGTGTCCATCGCCTCCGCGACGCCGAGCCCGGATGACCAGAGGTGCTCGCGGAAGGCCAGCGTCTTGTCCCAATCCACGGCGTACGGCTCGTCGGCCCGCGCGTCCGCGACGACGTGCGCGGCGGCGTAGGCGGTGCGCGAGGCCGGCGGAGTCTTCGGGGGCGCGGGGGGCCGTGGCCCGGACGGCGACCAGTTCAGCAGCTCGCCGCCGGGCGCCGGGAGCACGAGCATCGAAGACCTCCGGAAGGGTCAGAAAGCGCTTTCTCAACCCACGGTAGGGCCTGTGCCGCGCCCGCGGCAAGGCCCGGTGGGGTCACCGCTTGGGGCGGCCGGTGCTTTCGCGCAGGACGACTTCGCCGGACAGCCGGACCGTCCGCGGCCGGGCACCCGCGGAACCCTTGATCGCCAGGTCCATCGCGCGTTCGCCGAGTTCCTCCAGTGGCAGCCGCACGGTGGTCAGCGCCGGGGCGAGGTCGCGGACCACCGGGATGTCGTCGAACCCGGCCACCGAGATGTCGCCGGGCACCGACAGGCCTTCCTCGCGCAACGCCGTCAGCGCGCCGATGGCCATCACGTCGGTGACGGCGAACAGGCAGGTCGGCAGCTTGCGCTTGCGGCCGGCGAGCAGCCGTTTCGTCGCCTCGTAGCCGCCGTCGCGGCTGAACGCGGCCTCGACGACGTCCTCTTCGCGCAGCTCGATGCCGTGCGCGGCGAGCTCGCCGGAGAACCCGGCCAGCCGGTCGATCACGGTGCTCAGCCGCCGCGGCCCGGCCAGCACGGCGAACCGCTTGTGGCCGAGGCCGGCCAGCTCCTTCGCCAGTGCCGCGGCGCCGCCCTTGTTGTCCGGCTGCACGGTGTCGATCTTGAGGCCGCGGTGCCTGCTGACCGCCGCGACCTGGCCACCGCCGCGCCGGTAGGGCTCCAGCTCGGCGGCCATCGCGCGTTCCCACGCCCGGTCTTCGAACGCCGAGCCGATGAGCAGGATGGCCGCGGCCCGCTGCGCCCGCAGCGTCGAGACGTAGGCGACTTCGCGGTCCGGGTCGCGGAACGTGCCGGCCAGCATGACGAGCAGCCCGTTGTCGGTCGCCACCCGCATCACCCCGCCGGCGATGGCCGCGAAGTACGGGTCGCTGACGTCGTGGCAGATCACGCCGACCGTGCGGTGCGTGCCGCCGGCGAGGGCCTGGGCGTGCGCGTTGGGGGCGTAGGCCAGTTCGGCCGCGGCGGCGGACACCCGCTCCCGCAGGTCGGCGCGGACGGACGCGGTGCCGTTGAGCACCCGCGACGCCGTCGCGAGCGAGACGTTCGCGCTGCGTGCCACGTCTTCGAGTGTCACGTGCGGCCGGGCCTTCATGGCTGGCTCCTCCAAGATCGGTCTCGAGTGTCTCGGCGTGCTCGGTCGGTGCAATCTACTGGGAGGGGGGTGTGCCGGGAGAAGCCGCTGCTCGGGGGACCTCCCCCGAACGAGTGAAAACCGGCGGGAAGATCGCGCGCTTTGCGTGTGTTGCAAACAAGGAGAACCTTCAAGTGGTGAGCCCGCCACTGCCGACGACCACGAAAGGAAGCACCGCATGTTGTTCGGTGACGAGCACGTCCGCCGCTACGAGGAGACCGATGGCGAGGTCGGCCACGAGTGGAAGGAAGGCGTCCCGACACTGGTCTTGACCACCACCGGCCGCAAGACCGGGCAGGAGCGCAAGTTCGCGCTGATCTACCAGGAAGTCGACGGGAACGCGGTGATCGTGGCCTCCAAGGGCGGCGCGCCGAACCACCCCGGCTGGTACTTCAACCTCGTCGAGCACCCCGAGGTCGGCGTCCAGATCAAGGCGGACAAGTTCAAGGCCCGCGCCCGCACCACGTCCGGCGAGGAGCGCGCGAAGCTGTGGGACAAGCTGGCCGCCGTCTGGCCGGACTACAACGAGTACGCCAAGAAGACCGACCGTGAGATCCCCGTCGTGGTGCTCGAGCGGCTCTGAAAGTTTTCGCTGTGATCTGCGCCGCGTTCGGCGCGGGCGGGGGCCGATCCGGCCGGTCGTGGGCTACGAATGACACTCATGGACCGCTGGACCGCCCTGGACCTCGAGGGTGAACTGCTCACCCGACGCCAGATGATCGCCTACGGCCGGCGCTTCGCCCGCGCCGGCCGTGGCGCCTGGTACAGCTTCGCCATCGAGGTGGTCTGGCAGTTCCTGGTCCAGTCCACCCGGTTCCGCGTGCGGGGCTCGCGCCACCTTCCCAAGACCGGCGGCGTGCTGGTGGCGTCCAACCACCTGTCGTTCGCCGACCCGACGACGCTCACGGCGTTCTGCCTCGCCGCCGGCCGCGTGCCGCGCTACCTGGCGAAGGCGTCGCTGTGGAAGGTGCCGGTGGTCGGCCGCGTGATGCGCTCGGGCCGCCACATCCCGGTCTACCGCGGCGCGGCGACGGCCGCGGAGGCCTACCGCGATCTCGTGGCGTCGGTGCGGGCGGGCGAATGCGTCGCGATCTTCCCGGAAGGCACGTTCTCGAACGACCCGGACGGCTGGCCGATGCGCGGCAAGACCGGCGTCGTGCGGGCGGCGCTGGAGACCGGGGCCCCGGTGATCCCGGTGGCCAACTGGGGGACCCACCACCTGCTGCCGTCGACGGCGAAGTTCCCGCGGGTGCTGCCGCGCAAGACCGTGGAGCTGCTCGCCGGGCCGCCGGTCGACCTCTCCGACCTCGTCGGGCGGGAGCTGACGCGCGAGGTGCTGGAGGAGGCCACGGCCCGGATCATGGCCGCGATCACCGAGCTGCTGTCCTCCCTTCGGGGGAAGCGGCCGCCGCTGGCTGCCTGATTTTGTCGGTGGTGGGTGAGAGCCTGCCGGCATGACGATTTCCGGGTTCTCCTACGAGCGGATCCCCGTCGGGGATGTGCACCTCGGCGTCGCGCAGTGCGGCGCCGGGCCACCCGTGGTGCTGCTGCACGGCTTCCCGCAAACCCACCTCGCCTGGCGCGAGGTGGCGGTGCCGCTGGCGCGCGACCACCGGGTGATCTGCCCCGACCTGCGCGGCTACGGCGGCAGCGACAAGCCACCGGGCGACTACTCGAAGCGGCGGCTGGCGGCGGACGTCGTCGAGCTGGCCCGTGCGCTGGGGCACGAGCGGTTCGCGCTGGCCGGCCACGACCGGGGTGCGCTGGTGGCGTTCCGGGCGGCGCTCGACCACCCGTCGGCGGTCGGTCACCTGGCGGTGCTCGACGTGCTCCCGGCCGTGGACCTGTGGGAGTCGCTGACGGGCACCGGCGGCGTGTTCGCGTTCCACCTGTTCCTGCTCGCGCACCCGCCGCCGCTGCCGGAGCGGATGCTGGGCGCGGCGCCGTCGGTGTTCTTCGGGCACTTCCTCGACGCCTGGGTGCGCGACCCCGCGGCGATCCCGCCGGAGGTCCGGGCGGCGTACCTCGAGGCGGCCTCGACGCCGGAGGCGATCGCGGCGGTGTGCGCGGACTACCGGGCGAGCGCGACGGTGGACGCGGAGCACGACGCGGCCGATCGCGCCGCCGGGCGGCGGCTGGCGATGCCGGTGGCCGCGCTGTGGCAGCGGCCGGTGGGCGAGCTGCCGTTCGACCCCGCGGCGGTGTGGGGCTCGTGGGCGCCCGACCTGCGGACGCACGTGCTGGATGGCAGGCACTTCCTGCCCGAGGAACGGCCGGAGGAGGTGGTCGCCGCCCTGCGCGAGCTCATCGCCGCGTGAGGTGCGGGCCGGGCGCCGTGTGAGGTGCGGGCCGGGGCGCCGTGTGAGGTCCGGGTCACCCCGCCCGACGCGGCCCGGAAGGGTAGCTTCGAGGCATGAGTGCACAACACTTTGATGTCGTCGTGCTGGGGGCCGGGGTGGGCGGCTACGTCGCGGCGATCCGCGCGTCCCAGCTGGGGCTGAGCGCCGCGGTGGTCGAGGAGAAGTACTGGGGTGGCGTCTGCCTGAACGTCGGGTGCATCCCGTCGAAGGCGCTGCTGCGCAACGCCGAGCTGGCGCACGTCGTCACGCAGGAGGCGAAGGCGTTCGGCATCTCCTCCGACAGCCCGATCAAGGTCGACTACACGGCCGCGTACGAGCGGAGCCGGAAGGTCGCCGAGGGGCGCGTCAAGGGCGTGCACTTCCTGATGAAGAAGAACAAGATCACCGAGTTCGACGGGCACGGCACGTTCGTCGACGACCACACCCTCGAGGTCAACGGCTCGCGGATCACGTTCGATCACTGCGTCATCGCGACGGGTGCGACCACCCGGCTGCTGCCGGGGACTTCGCGCAGTGAGCGCGTGGTGACCTACGAAGAGCAGATCCTGTCGAGCGAGCTGCCGTCGAGCATCGTCATCGCCGGCGCGGGCGCGATCGGTGTCGAGTTCGCCTACGTGCTGCACAACTACGGTGTCGACGTCACGATCGTCGAATTCCTCGACCGGATGGTGCCCCTGGAGGACGCCGAGGTGTCGGCGGAGCTGGCGCGCCGGTACCGCAAGCTCGGCATCAAGGTGCTGACGTCGACCCGCGTGGAGTCGATCGACGACTCGGGCTCGTCCGTGCGCGTGACGGTGTCCTCGGAGAAGAACGGCGAGCAGGTCCTCGAGGCCGACAAGGTCCTGCAGGCGATCGGCTTCCAGCCGCGCGTCGAGGGCTACGGCCTGGAGAAGACGGGCGTCGCCCTGACCGACCGCGGCGCGATCGCGGTGGACGGCCGCGGCCGCACGAACGTCGAGCACATCTTCGCGATCGGCGACGTGACGGCGAAGCTGATGCTGGCGCACGCGTCGGAGTCGATGGGCGTGGTGGCGGCGGAGACGATCGCGGGCGCCGAGACGATGGAGCTCGACTTCCCGATGATCCCGCGCGCGACGTACTGCCAGCCCCAGATCGCCAGCTTCGGCTGGACGGAGGAACAGGCCCGCGAGAAGGGCTTCGACGTCCAGGTGGCGAAGTTCCCGTTCACGGCCAACGGCAAGGCCCACGGCCTCGGCGACGCGGCCGGTTTCGTGAAGCTGATCAGCGACGCGAAGTACGGCGAGCTGATCGGCGGCCACCTGATCGGCCCGGACGTGACGGAGCTGCTGCCGGAGCTGACGCTGGCCCAGCAGTGGGACCTGACGGTGCACGAGGTTTCCCGCAACGTCCACGCCCACCCGACGCTGGGCGAGGCGGTCAAGGAAGCGATCCACGGCCTCGCGGGCCACATGATCAACATGTAGGGACGTCGAAGCGGAGCTCCGGCCGGTCCCAGCCGACCTTCGGTGGGTTGGCGGGGATCGTGCCGGTGCGCCGCGCGCCCATCCGCACGTGGCAGAAATCGAAATCCGCCGTGCCACGCCGGACCAGGCGCTCGCCTTGACCGCACTGGTGCGCGTCCTCGGCGTACCGAGGTTGCTATGCGTCCATTTTGGACGGTTACTCATCGCACGCCGATGCCGCGGACGGTACGGCAGGGCACCGACGATTTCCGCCTCGTGCTTGACCTCCAGTGCGCTCGAAGTTCGAGACTGGGGCCATGAAAGCCGTAGCGTTCACCGAATTCGGCGGGCCCGAAGTGCTCCGCGTCCTCGATCTTCCGGAGCCCCACGCCGGGCCGGGGGAGGTGCGGGTGCGGGTCAAGGCCGCCGGGGTGCAGCCGTTCGATGCCGCCGTTCGGGCCGGGTGGGAGCCGCCGCACCTCGTGCTCGGCTGGCCGCGGGTGCCCGGGAACGAGTTCGCCGGCGTCGTCGACGAGGGCGACCTCGGCGCCGGTACCGAAGTTCTCGGCTTCACCGCCGTGCAGGCCGCCGCCGAGTACGTCGTCGTTCCCGCCACCGATGTCACGCCGAAGCCGCCGGAAATGCCGTGGGAGGTCGCCGGCGGGTTCACCGCCGGGGCGCAGACCGCGTCCATCGCGCTGGAAACGCTGGACCTGCGCGAAGGGGAAACACTGCTGATCCACGGCGCCGCCGGCTCGGTCGGCACCGTCGCCGTGCAGCTCGCCAAGCTGCGGGGCGCCCGGGTGGTCGGCACCGCGAGCGAGGCCAACCAGGACTACCTGCGTGAGCTGGGCGCAACCCCCGTCGTCTACGGCGAAGGGCTGAAGGAGCGCATCCTGGCCGCCGCGCCGCAAGGTGTCGACGTCGTGCTCGACGGGGCCGGCGGAGCGGCGCTGGACGTCTCACTCGAACTGGTGAGAGCGCGGAACCGGATCCTCACCCTCGTCGACCATGACCGGGCCGCCGGGCTCGGGGTGCTCGTCTCGAAGTCCGGACGCTCGGCCGCGCGGCTCGCCGAGCTGGCCGCCCTCTACACCAAGGGCGACTTGCGCTTCCTCGTGCGCCGGGCCTACCCGTACACCGAGGCCGTCGCCGCGCACCGGGAAATCGAAACCGGGCACGGCCGGGGAAAAATAGTTCTCACATTTCCCTGATCGTTCCAGTATGTGGACGCGAAGGCGTTCCCGACTTTGGTCGCTGGAATCCGGCTCGGTCACTCCTTAGATTCTCCCCATTACACCCGGTCGGGTGTCATTCGGTCGAGTGGCCGAGTACCACAGGGAGACATCGATGGTGAGATTCAGCCGGGTCGCCGCGCACGCGGTTCCGCTGACGGTCGGCGCGCTGCTGCTGACGACGGGGGTCTCGGCGGCGCAGCCGTCCACCGTGGACGCTGCGGCCGCGCGCACCGAAGCGGGCATCAACGCGCTGCAGAGCATCAAGAAGAGCCTGAGCTCCGCCGAGCGCAAGCAATCGAGCCAACTCGTCGTCGAGAAGCGGTTGCGGGCCGACCGGTCGCTGGCCGCGAAGCTGCCCGAATACCGCTCCGGCGTCGGCGTCAGCAACACCGGCACCGTCTCGGTCGACATCGCCGCGCAGGGCCAGACCGTCGCGAACGCCATCAAGGCGGCGGGCGGCACCGTGCGCTACGCCGCGCCGGACGGTGCCGTCCGCGCCGACCTGCCGCTGTCCGCCCTGGACGCGATCGCCGGCCGGGCCGACGTCACCGAGGTCAAGCCCGCCGCCCAGGCCACCACCTGGAGCGAGCCCGGCAACCGCGACTTCCGCAAGGCCGCGTCCGCGCAGGCCGCCGCCGCGGCGACGCAGGTGTCCGAAGGGGACAAAGCGCACGGCGCCGACACCGCCCGCACCACCTACGGCGTCAGCGGTTCCGGCGTGAAGGTCTGCGTGCTGTCCGACGGCGTCGACTCCCTGGCGAAGTCGCAGGCGGCCGGCGAGCTGCCCGCGGTGGACGTCCTGTCCGGCCAGAAGGGCAGCGGCGACGAGGGCACCGCGATGCTCGAGATCATCCACGACCTCGCGCCGAACGCGACCCTCGGCTTCGCGACCGCGTTCACCAGCGAAGCCAGCTTCGCCGCGAACATCCGCGCGCTGCGCACCACCGGCAACTGCAAGGTCATCGTCGACGACGTCTCCTACTTCGACGAATCGCCGTTCCAGGACACGCAGGTCGCGCAGGCCGTCAACGACGTGACCGCGGCGGGCGTGCTGTACTTCTCCTCGGCCGGCAACTCGGGCAACGCGACCGACGGCACCAGCGGCTACTACGAGGGTGACTTCCGCGCCTCGTCGTCGAAGATCAGCGGCGTCACCGGCACCCCGCACGACTTCGACCCGAGCAGCACCACGCAGAACTTCGACGCGCTTTCGGCGGGCTCGCTCGGCAAGCCGGTGACGCTGTTCTGGTCCGACCCGTGGGGCAAGTCCGCCAACGACTACGACCTGTTCATCCTGAACTCGTCCGGCAGCGTCGTGGCCTCCAGCGAGAACGCGCAGTCCGGTTCGCAGAACCCGTACGAGATCGCGAGCGTGCCCACCACCGGCTCCGGCTACAAGGTCGCGGTGGTCAAGTACAGCGGCGCCGACCGCTTCCTCGCGCTGAACGTGATCCGCGGCCGGTTCGTGGCTTCGGGCTCGCTCAAGGCGTTCAGCACCAACGGTGTCACGAACGGCCACTCGGCCGCGGTCAACGCGTTCAGCGTGGCGGCGGCCCCGGCGGCGGGCGCGTTCACCCGTCCGCTGGAGACCGGCGACCCGGCCAACCCGGCGGGTCCGTACCCCGGCCTCTACACGGCGTCGAGCAAGTGGGAGCGCTTTTCCTCCGACGGCAAGCGCCGGTTGTTCTACAACGCCGACGGCACGGCCATCACCCCGGGCAACGTCTCCTCGACCGGCGGCACGGTCCGCAACAAGCCGGACATCACCGCGGCCGACGGCGTCGCCACCTCGGTGACGGGCTTCCAGCCGTTCTTCGGGACCTCGGCGGCGGCCCCGCACGCGGCGGCCATCGCGGCCCTGCTGCTGTCGGGCAAGCCGACGGCGACCCCGGCCCAGATCCGCACGGCCCTGGTGTCCTCGGCGATCGACCTGGGCACGCCGGGCTTCGACACGGTGACCGGCAACGGCGTGATCATGGCCGGCCCGGCCCTGGCCGCGCTGGGCGTGGCGGCGAAGTAACGGATGTTCCGCGAAGAGGGCCCGGCACGCGCCGGGCCCTTTTCGTTAGGGTCGGGGCATGGCGAAGACCGCGGTGGTGACCGGAGCCGGTTCGGGGATCGGGCGGGCGGTGGCGCGGGCCCTCCTCGAAGACGGCTATCGGGTGGCGCTGGCCGGGCGGCGGGCCGACGCCCTCGCGGAAACCGCCGCGGGTTTCGAGAACGCCCTGGCCGTACCCACCGATGTTTCCGACGAACACGAGGTCGAAGCCCTCTTCCACGCCGTGCGGGAGCGGTGGGGGCGGCTCGACCTGCTCTTCAACAACGCCGGGATCTCCGCGGGCGGGACCGTGGCCGACCTGTCCGTCGAGGACTGGAAGCGGACCGTCGACGTCAACCTCACCGGGATGTTCCTCTGCGCGCGGCAAGCCGTGCTGGTCATGAAGGACCAGGACCCCCGCGGCGGCCGGATCGTCAACAACGGCTCGATCTCCGCCCACGTGCCGCGGCCCGCCAGCGTCGCCTACACCGCGACCAAGCACGCCGTCACCGGGCTGACCCGGTCGATCTCGCTGGACGGCCGGGCCTGGAACGTCGCCTGCGGGCAGATCGACATCGGCAACGCCGCCACCGAGATGACCGAGCGGATGGCCGCCGGCATCCCGCAGGCCGACGGCCGGGTCCTCGCCGAGCCGACCTTCGACGTCCGGCACGTGGCCGACGCCGTGCGGTACATGGCCGGGCTGCCGCTCGACGCCAACGTCCAGTTCCTCACCGTCACCGCGACGACCATGCCGTTCATCGGCCGCGGTTAGCTGCCTTCCGGGGGGAACGCGATGCAGCTGCTGTTCGAGGGGAACGACGTCGAAGAGCTGGACGAGGTGGTGACCCGCGAGTTCTCGCCCCACTGCCTGCGCGTCGGCCGGGGCGATCCCGCGCCCGGCCGCTTCCGGCGCCTGCACCGGCAGGGGCTGGCGCTCTACGAGCTGGGGTGGGGCCGCCCGGTCGAGGTCGCGGCGGGCGAGCTGCCCGACTTCTACAACGTCCACCTCCCGCTCGTCGGCGAGAGTGCGGTGCGGGTGGCGGGTCGCGAGGTCGCCGCGTCGTGCTCGATCGCCGGGCCCGGGATGACCCTGGGCATGTCCCTGCCGGCCGGGTCGGACACCCTCATCCTGTTCCTGCCGCAGGCCGCGGTGGACAACGCCGTCGCCGAGCAGACCGGTGAACCGCCCGCCGGCGCGCTGCGCTTCACCCCCGCCCTCGCGGACGGCGATCCCGCGGTGGCCGCGTGGCTGGCGACCGCGCGGGCCTTCGCGGAGTTCGCCGCGTCGCCGCTGGCGGCCCGGTCACCACTGGCGGCCGCGCACTTCGAACAGGTCCTTGTGCACGGCCTGGTGGACATCCAGCCGCACGACCACGTCGCCGCCCTGCCCGCCTACGCCCATCCGGCGCTGCCGCGGGTCGTGCGGCGGGCCATGGCGTACTGCGAAGAACACGCGGGCGAGCCGGTCTCGGTCGCGGACATGGCCGCGGCGGCGCGGGTCAGCCCGCGCACCCTCCAGGAGCGCTTCCGCCTCGACTTCGGCACCACCCCGGCGGCCTACCTGCGGCGCGTCCGGCTCGACCGGGTGCACCAGGACCTGCTGCGCATCGCGGACGGTTCGGCGTCCGGGACGGTCGCCGAGGTCGCGACCCGCTGGGGCTTCACGCACCTCAGCCGGTTCGCCGCGTACTACCGCGAGGCGTACGGGCAACTGCCGTCGCGCACCGCCGACCCGGGCCGTTCCGGCAATCCGGAATCCGCGGACCACTCGGCGGAAAACGAATAGAGGGCGCTCACGCGCCGTCCGTACGCTGGACGACGTCCGGGGGGTGTCCATGCCGGCATGGTCCGGGGGGTCCGTGCCGGCATGGACGACTGCGGATCCGCGCTAGGGGATGACCCGCGCCTTCCGGAACTCGTCGAACAGGCGGAAGAACATCTGCTCGGTCTCCACGTACTCGTGGAATCCCGCCCGGCGCGACTTCGACGTGTCGGCGAACATGTCGTAGTCCCAGCCGAACACGAAGTCGCCGAACGCCCACGACGCCGAAACGTCCCCATAGGACGCCGAGAGCCCGTGGTCGGCCGCCATCCGGGTCCACAGTGGACTTTTGTCCGCCATGACGTCCGCGAGGGACATCCGCAGCGGCGGCGCGACGTCGAGGCCGAAGTAGGCCGCCAGTTTCGGCCAGAGCTCGCGCCAGCGGAACAGGTCGCCGTTCGCGATGTTGAAGGCGCCCTGCTGCCCGGTCGCCCAGACCGTCGCCGAGGCCAGGAGGCCCGCGTCGGTCATCTCCAGCAGGCTGTCGTACGCGCCGGGCTTGCCGGGGAAGCGCAGCGGCAGCCCGAGTTCCTTCGAGATCGACGCGTACACCGCGATCACCAGCGCCAGGTTCATCGGGTTGCCCAGTGCCGTGCCGCCGACCACCGACGGCCGGATCGCCGACCACGTCCAGGACCCCGCCCGCCGCTCGAGGAACTGCTGCTGGTCGACGTTGAACTCCGGCGGCATGTGCCCGGCGTCGGTCTCGCGCGCCGGCGTCTTGAACGGCCCGAGGTGCGCGCCGTAGACCTTGTAGCCCTGCATCAGGCTGACGTGCTCCAGGCCGGGCGGGGCCGCGTCGACGAGGTTCGTCAGCATCGCCAGGTTCGGCGGGACCAGCTCCGCCCACGTCGGTTTGTCCTGGTAGGCGGCGTAGAAGAGGTGCGTGGCCGAGGTCAGCGGGGCGAGCTTGGCCCGGGTGTCGGCCGGGTCGAGGAGGTCGACGGCGATCGTGCCCGGGCCGCCGCGCCGGGAGAGGCCGGTGACGTCCCAGCCGTTCGTGCGCAGGTGCTCGGTGAGCGTGCGGCCGATGATCCCGTTCGCTCCGGCGACCAGAGCTGTCTTGCGTTCCATGCCTCCAGGCTCGGCTCACGGATTCGATAAGTCCAAGGCTTAGTTGTCACCAAGTCGATAAACTGAGTTCATGACAAGTCTGCGGCAGCTCGAGTACCTGGTCACGGTGGTCGACACGGGGTCGTTCACCCGCGCCGCCGAGCAGCTGCACGTGACGCAGCCGGCGTTGTCGCACCAGATGCGGGCCCTGGAACGCGGCCTCGGCGGGCCGCTGCTGGAGCGGCTGCCCCGGGCGGTCCGGCTCACGCCGATGGGCCGGGCGATGCTGCCGCACGCGCGGGCGGCGCTGGCCGACGCCGAACGAGCGCGCTGCGCGGCCCGGCTCGCGTCCGGGACGACGGCGGGCGAGCTGCAGGTCGCGACGGTGTATTCGGTCAGCCTGGGCGTGCTGCCGCCCGCGCTGCGGGTGTGGCGGCGCGACCGGCCGGAGGTCGACGTCCGGCTGATCGAGTTCCGGCACGCCGACGAGCTGCGCGAGGCGATGGCCGCGGGCGAGGCCGACGTCGCGCTCGGCCCGCGCCCCGGCGACTGGGCGGGCCCGATGCGGGAGCTGGGGGTGGAGGAGTTCGTGGTCGTGCTGCCGGCGGACGGCGCGACGGAAGGGGACGCCACCGGGGTCGTCGACCTGGCCACCCTCTCCGGCTGCGCCTGGGTGCACTACGCGCCGGGCAACGGCCTGGCGGAACTGGTCGACGCGGCCTGCGCGGCGGCGGGCTTCCGCCCCCGGGCGGCGGTCCGCACCGAGCAGACGGCGGCGGCCCCGATCCTGGCGGCGGCGGGCCTGGGGCCGGCACTGGTGCCGGCGAACGTCCTGCCGGCCCGCTTCGACGGCCGGGTCCTGCGGCCGGCGGTGCCGGTCCGCCGGGTGCTGACGGCGTACACCCGCGCGGCTCCGGACCCGCTGACCGCAGCGTTCATCGAGACGCTCGCCGCGCACGCGACGGTCTAGAACGCCAATTCATGACTCTGAACGGACCAGCGAAGGTTACGAATCGGGCATTCGACGCACAACGGGAGAAAGATCGCGCCCGAGTGGGAGCAGGATGGCAGCCGGTTCTCGCCTGGGACTCGCGGAGGTTCGGATGGGTGCGCAGATCGTCTCGATTTTCCTGCCGGCGGCGCTCGCGCTGGTGATGTTCGGCCTCGGCATGTCGCTGACCCCGGCCGATTTCGCCCGGGTGCTGAAGTATCCCAAGGCCGCGATCGTGGCGCTGGTGTGCCAGATGATCGTGCTGCCGGCCCTTTGCTACGGGCTGGTCGTGCTGTTCGGGCTCAACGGCGTGCTGGCCGTCGGCATGATGTTGCTCGTCGCCTCGCCCGGTGGGACGTCGGCGAACCTGTTCAGCCACCTCGCGGGTGGTGACGTCGCGCTCAACATCACCCTGACCGCGATCAACTCCGTGCTCGCGGTGTTCACGCTGCCGGTGGTGGTCGCGTTGTCGATGGCGCGGTTCATGGCCGGCGACGCGTCGGTCGGGCTGCAGCCCGCGAAGCTGGTGCAGGTGTTCGTGTTCGTGCTGGTCCCGGTGGCGATCGGCATGTTGGTCCGGCGCCGCTCCCTCGCCTGGACCGAGAAGATGCAGAAGCCGGTGAAGATCGCGTCGATCGTCGTGCTGGCGCTGGCGATCATGTTCTCCATCATCGGGAACTTCAAGCTGCTGCTGGAGAACGCCGACACGCTCGCGCCGGTGGCGTTGCTGCTTTCCGTGCTGAGCCTGGCGATCGGCTACGGCGTGCCGCGGCTGCTGCGGGTCGAGCGGCAGCAGGCGATCGCGTCCGCCATGGAGATCGGCATCCACAACGCCGCGCTGGCCATCACCGTCGCCATGTCGGTGCTCGGCAGCGAGGCGATGGCGGTCCCGGCCGGCGTCTACGGCTCGGTGATGTTCGTGCCCGCCGCGCTGGCCGCCTACGCGTTGAGCCGCAAGCGTTCCAAGGTCATGAGCGTCACGGGCGTCTGAGGTCTTCGGTGTTCCCGAGCCGGTGACGCCAGGGATGGTCCTCGTCGAGGGCTTCCGCGAGCCAGCGGCGCCCGCCAGGTAAGGGATTCCACCGGCCGAGACGCCGCCCAGCGACGCGATCCGGCGGCGCACCGCGGGGTTGCGGCGGGAGACCCACTCGTCGCCCTCGGCCTTGTCCAGCATGAACTGGATCCGCCACGGCGCGGCCGCCGACGGGCGGCACTGGTCACCGACAGCGCGGCTCATCGAGCGCGGTGCGGTGAAGGTGCACCTGATCGGCGGCCGCCCGTGCGCTTCGGTGACCTCCGTAGTGACCTCGCCGACTTTCCCGACCCGGATTTCACTCCGGCAACGCAGGGACGCCGGTTCCCAGCTCACGAGACGCCGATCCCCGCGAGAACCGGGCCGGTGAACGGCGTGGCCGGGACGTCGTCGACCCGCGAGCCCCAGACCGCGTGGCCGTGGCCGGTCCACAGGGGGGCCACCGGCAGGTCGCGCAGGAGCTGGTTCTCCGCCAGGCGGTACAGCTCGCCCGCCTCCTCCGGGGTGGCCGCCGCGTCCGCCAGGGCCAGGTTCTGGCGGAAGACCTCGTCCGCGTAGCCCGACTCCGCCGCCAGGCGGGACAGCAGTTCGTACGGGCTCGCCGTGGCCAGTTTGACGTCCAGGGTGGCCGGTCCGTCGAGCCGGCCCGTGCCCGGGGCGGCCTGTGCCGTCACGGAAACGTCCAGTGCCTTGTGCAATCCGACCACCAGGGTGCGCGTCCACGCCTCCGCGCCGGGTCCGAAGTAGACGGTTGCGCCGCCGGGGAAGGCCGCCTGCTTCAGCAGGGCCTTGCCGGCCGCCGCGTCGAAGCTGCAGGGGCGGCAGGTGCCCGTGCGCTCGCCCGGGGCGTCGGAGGGCGGCAGCATCGCCTTGGCCGGGTCGACCTGGTGCGCGAGCGGGCCTGCCTCCAGGGCCGCCCGGTCCACACCGAGGGCGAAGCCGTGGCGGACCGTCGCGTCGGCGAAGCGGGGGTTGCCCACCGGGAACGCCAGGTAGCCCGCCTCGGGCAGGGCCCAAGACGCGTGGCGGTCGGCGAAGTCGCCGTGCATGGCCTCGTGCCGTTCGCCCGGGACCTCGGTCGCCAGGTCGAGCGTGCCCGCCTTGACCGCGTCGTACTGGGCCGCCGGCTCGCCGACCCGCAGCTCGATCTCCTCGGCCTTCCCGGTGCCGACGCGTTTGAGCGTGCCGCCCGAGCCCGGGTGCCAGCCGCCGTCCAGGCGGTACGGGCCGTTGCCGATCGGCGCCATCGCGAACCCGTCCCAATCTCCGGAAGCCAGCACCGAGGCCGGCAGCGGGACCAGGCCCGGCGCGGCGAGCAGCGCGGGCACCTGGCCGGACGGCCGGTCGAGGGTCAGCGCGATCGTGTCCGGGGCCGCCGCCTTGATCTCGCGGGCGCGCAGGAGCTTCGTCAGCACCAGGGAGGACACCCAGTGCGCCGCCGCGACCGCCCGCCAGGTGTCCACATAGGACTGTGCGGTGACCGGGGTGCCGTCGTGGAACGTCGCCGGCCGCAACTTGACCGTCCAGTGCACCCGGTCGGTGCTCTCGATCGACGCCGCCGCGCGCGGGGTGACCTTCCCGGACGCCGCGTCGTAGTCGGCGAGCGGCGTCCACAGCGCGCCGGTCACCAGCCGGCCCGCTTGGTCGGCGAGGTCGGCCGGCAGCAGCGTCGCGGGCTCCCGGATGCCGACGGTCAGCACCCCGGGCCGGGCGGGGCCGGATCCCGAACAGCCCGTGACGGCGAGGACCACGACAGTGAGCAGGACGAACAGGCGCATGCGCCAGTCTTATCAGTCAGGAGGCAACGAAAGACGGTTGTGTCCGGTTGATCTCCGTCGTACCGTTCGGTGGGTCACGCTCGGAGCGTTCTGGGAGGTTTCGCGTGCGCACCTGGTTGCGGTCGTGCTTCGCCGCCGTCACCGTCAGCGCCACGCTGGTCGCGACCGGGCTGCCGGCCGCGGCCTGCGGCGAGGACGACAAGCCCGCGACCCCGGCCGCCCGCACGGCGGGTGACCCGGGCGCGATCAAGAACGTCAAGGCCGTCGGCAACGTGCCCGACGCCGCCGGCGCCATCTCGATCGGTTTCCTCGACTACGGCCGCCGGGACGTCATGGTCGTGTCCGGCGAGTTCGGGCTCAAGGTCTACGACCTGACGAAGAACCCGGCCGCGCCGAAGCTGGTCGGGCAGGTCAGCCTGCCGGGCCTGTGGGAGACCGAGGACACCGAGGTCGACCAGGACCGCAAGCTGGTCTTCCTGTCCCGCGACCCGCGCGCCTACGGCGGCACCACCCACACCGGCGAGTCCGGGATCTACGTCGTCGACGTCTCGAAGCCCGAGGCCCCGGCGATCCTCAGCTACGTGAAGGTGCCGGCCGGCCACACCACCAGCTGCGTCGACGGTTGCCGCTACCTCTGGACCGGCGGCCCGGCCAAGGCCGACGACCAGCCGGCCGACTGGGGCGGGCGGCCGATCTGGGTCACCGACCTCCGCGACCCGAAGCACCCGAAGGTGAACCCGCAGCCGATCGAGCTGGCCCGCAACGACGGCAAGACCGACTACGTGCACGACGTGCAGGTCGACGCCGACGGCGTGGCCTGGGTGTCCGGCCGCGGCGGCGTCCGCGGCTATTGGACGTCCGGCATCCACCGCGACCCGCTGTCCGGCAAGATCCGCCGCGCGACGGCGCACGAGCCGATCCCGTACGCGGGCGGCGGCATCGCCGAGACGGCGGCGCCCTCGCGGTTCATGCACAACAGCTTCCACCCGGCCGGCCACCGCATCGGCGACGGCGCGTGGCGCGGCCAGGACCTGATCTACGCGACGGAGGAGAACTTCGTCGACGGCTGCGCGGGCGACGGCGTCCTGACGATCTCGTCGTTGAAGGGCTCTTACCACGGGGAAGGCTGGCGTTCGACGCCGGAGCAGCCGTTCCGGTTGCCGAGCGTCGGAACGTGGAGCGTCAACGGCCAGGAGGGCAGCGACCCGGCCTCCGACGACTGCTCGGCGCACTACTTCGACGTCCGCGGCAAGATCCTGGTCCAGTCGTTCTACGCGCAGGGCACCCGGTTCCTCGACGTCAGCGACCCGACGAACCCGCGGCAGATCGCCTACTACCGCCCGGCCGACGCGAGCGCGTGGGCGCCGTACTGGCACGGGAAGTACGTGTACGTGGCCGACAACACCCGCGGCATCGACGTCCTGCAGCTCACGAAGTAGCCGGGGCCGGGGCC
This sequence comes from Amycolatopsis sp. NPDC003861, assembly GCF_053605405.1. Taxonomy (NCBI): domain Bacteria; kingdom Bacillati; phylum Actinomycetota; class Actinomycetes; order Pseudonocardiales; family Pseudonocardiaceae; genus Amycolatopsis; species Amycolatopsis sp. NPDC003861. The sequence continues at coordinate 23,075 of NZ_JBSGJD010000047.1, read as the reverse complement.
GCCGTGCTGGTGCTCGGCCACCCGGTGCTCCGCCCACAGCGCGGCGAACTCCGCCGACCGCGTGCACAGTTCCCCGGCGAGCCGGGCCAGTGCGTCGTCCGCGGGGCCGGACCGCAGGACGGCGACGACGCCGGCGGCGATCCGCGCCCAGTCGCGGTACACCACCCGGGCCCGCGTGGTTGATCGCGAGCACCTCCAGGCGCGGGCCGTGGATGACGGCCGGCACGGCCAACGCACCGATCATCGACCGCAACGCGGGCCGGGCGCGCGGGGGAGCGGGCACGGCGTGGCTGCCGGGCTGCAGCAGTGAACGGAGGTAGCGGGTCTCGACGTCGTCGAGCCGCAGGGCCCGGGCGATCGCGGCCGGCACCTGGCCGGAGACGTTGCCGGCGCGGCCCTGCTCGAGCTTGACGTAGTGGACGCTGACCCCGGCGAGGCCGGCGACCTCCTCGCGGCGCAGCCCGGGTACGCGCCGGCTCGTCGCCGGGCTGGGCAGGCCCACGTCCTCGGGCGACAGCGCCGCCCGCCGCGGGGTATGGCCGTACGGCGACCTGACCCTGGCCTGCGTGTTGCCGCCCGCCCAGGACTGGAAATACTCGGCGGCCCGGGCGCCGCGGCCCAGCCGCAGTTCGGCGACGTCGACGCGAGCCTGGCCGTGAACGGCTACAACCACGTCTGCCTGTCGGTGGCCAACGTCGACGAGACCCTGGCCGAGCTGCGCAAGCGCGGCGTCGAAATCGTCAACCCGCCGTTCGAGATCGCCGACATCAGCGCGCGGCTCGCGTTCTTCCGCGACCCGTGGGGCAACATGTTCGAGCTGTCCGAGCGCGTCGGGTGAGCCGCCGGAGGCCGCCGCGGTCCGGCTCGGCGGCGGCCTCCGGCGTGTTCTACTGCCGCAGCCAGACCGCGATGTCCGTCGGCAGCGTGTCGGTGACTTCGCCGCTGGCCAGCAGGATTTCGCCCGGCGGCAACTGCACCGGTTCCGGGGAGAAGTTCAGCGCGAACGTGAACCCCCGCCGGAACGCCAGCACGCCTTCCCCCAGCGAGAGCCATTCCAGCTCGGCCGCGGGGAAGTCCCGCCGCAGCCGGAGCCCGGTGCGGTACAGCGACAGCATCGACGCCGGGTCCGCCGCCTCCGCCTCGGCCGTGTAGTCCCGCCACGAAGCGGGCTGCGGCAGCCAGGCTTCGCCGCTGCCGAAGCCGAACGGGGGCTCGGACCCCGACCACGGGATCGGCACGCGGCAGCCGTCGCGGCCCGGGTCGGTGCCGCGGGTGCGGGCGAAGACCGGGTCCTGGCGCAGCTCGTCCGGGATGTCCAGGACCTCCCACAGCCCCAGCTCCTCGCCCTGGTAGACGTACAGCCCGCCGGGCAGGGCGAGCGTCAGGAGCGCCGCCGCGCGGGCTCGGCGGGTGCCCAGCCCGAGGTCGACCGGGGCCGAGTGCAGCCGGTTCGCGAACGAGAAACCCGTGTCGCCTTCGCGGCCGTAGCGGGTGACGTGGCGGGTGACGTCGTGGTTCGACAGCACCCAGGCCGCCGGGGCGCCGACCTCGTCGTGCGCCTTCAACGTCCGGTCGATCACGTCCCGGAAGCGCTTGCTGTCCCACGGGCAGACCAGGAAGTCGAAGTTGAACGCCGAATGCAGCTCGTCGCGGCGCAGGTAGCGCGCCGCCCGGGACATGTCCGGCAGCCACATCTCGCCGACCAGCACCCGCTCGCCGCCGTAGCTGTCGGCGATCTTGCGCCACGAGCGGTAGATCTCGTGCAGGCCTTCCTGGTCGGAGAACGGCGTCTCGTCGCCGTCGTCGACGTCGGGCAGGTGCGGGTCCTTGACCAGGCCGTCGGCGACGTCGATGCGGAAGCCGTCCACCCCGCGGTCGAACCAGAAGCGCAGCACGTCCTCGAACTCCGTGCGGATCTCCGGGTTGTCCCAGTTGAAATCGGGCTGGCGGGAGCTGTAGAGGTGCAGGTACCACTCGCCGTCCGGGACGCGCGTCCACGCGGACCCGCCGAAGCGCGACTTCCAGTTGTTGGGCGGCTCGCTGCCGTCCGGGCCGCGGCCGGGGCGGAACCAGAACCGCTGCCGCTCCGGCGATCCCGGGCCCGCGGCCAGCGCGGCCTGGAACCAGCGGTGCTCGTCGGAGCAGTGGTTGGGCACGATGTCGATGATCACCCGGATGCCCCGGGTGTGGGCTTCGGCGATCAGGTCCTCCGCCTCGGCGAGGGTGCCGAAGAGCGGTTCGATGTCGCGGAAGTCGGCGACGTCGTAGCCGCCGTCGTCCATCGGGGACGGGTACCACGGCGTGAACCAGATCGCGTCGATCCCCAGGTCGGCCAGGTGGTCCAGCCGGGCGCGGACGCCGGCGAGGTCGCCGACGCCGTCGCCGTTGCCGTCCGCGAAGCTGCGGATGTACACCTGGTAGATCGCCGCGCTCCGCCACCAGCCGGTCTTGTCGGTCACGTAGGTGCCCCTTCTGGTCGTCGTGGAAAACTCAGCCCTTGATGCTGCCGGCGGTCAGCCCGGCGAGGATCTGCCGCTGGAAGGCCAGGAACAGCGCCACCATCGGCAGGCTGGCCAGCACCATCCCGGCGACGAGCACGTTGAGCGGCATGTCGATCGCCACCCGCTGCAGCATCACCGAAAGCGTCTGCTTTTCGGTGTCCGGGAACACCAGCAGCGGCCAGATGAAGTCCTTCCACGCGGCGACCACCGCGAGGATCGACACCACGGCCAGGATCGGCCGCGAAATCGGCAGGATGATCCGCCAGAGCGTGCGCACCGGCCCGGCGCCGTCGATGCGCGCCGCCTCGATCAGCTCGTCGGGGATCTGGTCGAAGAACCGCTTCAGCAGGTAGATGTTGAACGCGTTCGCCGCCGCGGGCAGCCAGACCGCGGCCGGCGAGTTGATCAGGTTGAGGTGCAGCAGCGGCAGGTCCGTCACCGTCACGTACGTCGGGACGAGCAACGCCGTGGCCGGCAGCATCAGCGTGGCCAGCATCAGCCCGAGCACGACGTTGCCGAATTTCGGCCGCAGCTTCGACAGCGCGAACGCGGCCGGGACGTCGATGGCCAGCTGCGCCAGCCACGCGCCGCCGGCGACGATCAGCGTGTTGAGGAAGTACTTGCCCAGGCTGAGCTGGCTCCAGGCGTCGGCGAAGGTCTCCGGGTGCCACTCGCGCGGGACGAGCGTCGCCGGTGTCTGCGCCAGTTCCTGCGGTGACTTCATCGCGCCCGTCACGACCCAGTAGAGCGGGAACATGAAGGCGAGGATGAACACGGCGAGCGTGGCGGCGAAGACGACGGCGTAGACGAGCTTGCCGCGCGGGCTGCGCAGCGCGCCGGGGGAGACTAGGGTTCTCATGCTTGGTCCGCCTTCCGCGTCAGCCGGACGTACCACGCCGAGAACACGCCCAGCGCCACGAACAGCAGCAGGCTCATCGCGCTCGCCGAGCCGAAGTCGTTGTAGACGAAGGCGTACCGGTAGAGCAGCAGGAGCACGGTCACCGTGGAGTCGTCCGGGCCGCCGCCGGTCATCACGTACGGCTCGGTGAACACCTGCATGGTCGCGACGACCTGCAGGAGCAGGAGCACCAGCAGGACGAACCGGGTCTGCGGGAACGTCACGTGCCGCAGGCGTTTCCACAGCCCGGCGCCGTCGAGCTCCGCGGCTTCGTAGAGCTCGCCGGGGATCGTGCCGAGCGCGGCGAGGTAGATGAGCGTGGTGCTGCCCATGTTGGCCCACGTCGAGACGAACACCAGGCTGAGCATCGCGGTGCCGCTCGAATCCAGCCACTGGCCGCCGGGGAGGCCGGCCGCGCCGAGCGCGGAGTTGAACAGGCCGGGACCCGGGTCGTAGAACCACTTCCACATCAGCGCGGTGACCACGGGCGGCAGCATCACCGGCAGGTAGACGGCGAGCCGGAAGAACGCCTTGGCGTGGCGGAGTTCGTTGAGCAGCACCGCGGTGAGGAACGGGACGGCGAAACCGAAGACCAGCGCGAGCCCGGTGAACAGCAGCGTGTTGCGCCAGGCGACACCGAAGAGCGGGTCTTCGAAGAGCCGCGTGAAGTTGTCGAAGCCGACCCATGTCGGCGCGTTGACGAAGTCGACCTGCTGGAAGCTCAGCAGCACCCCGCGCACGATCGGGTACCAGGAGAACAGCGCGAACACCACGAGTGCGGCGCTGAGCAGGCCGTACGCGGTGACGTTCTCCTTGAGCTTGCGCTTCAGCCGGGTCCGGTTCGCCGCCGTTGCGGCCGGGCGCCCGGCCCGCGACGGTTTCGCCGCGGGCCAGGCGAGCAGGCTACTTGACCTGGGCGAGGACACTGTTGACCTTCGACGACGCCGACGACAGCTGCTGATCGAGGTTGGCGTTCTGGTCGGTGAGGACGGCCTGCATGACGCTGTCGAGCGCGGCGTAGATCTGCTGCGCGTTCGGCGGCTCGATGCTGCCCTTGATCTTGCTGGTGGTGTCTACATAGGACTGGAAGTTCTTGGCGGGGACGTTGGCGTACTTGGCCTTGAGGGCCAGCTGCTGCTCGCGGACCGAGCCGGTCCAGACGTCCGGGGTCGGCTCGGCGGGCAGGCCGACCGGCTGCTTGCCGTCGACGTACTGCTGGATGTGCTTCTCGAAGCGGTCCGGGTTGAGGTACTTCCACTGGATCCACTCGAGGCCGGCTTTGACCTTCTCCGGCGAGGCCTTCGGGTTGATCATGTAGCCCTCGCCGCCGAGCAGGGTGCCCTGGCCGCCGGGCATGCCCGCGATGCCGTAGTCCTCGTACTTGCCGTTGAACTGCTTGACCAGCACGGGAACGTTGTCCGGGGCGGCCATGTACATGCCGAGCTGGCCGGCGCCCATCATGCGCTGGACGTCCTGCGCTTCGAGCAGCTGCTTGGCGCCCATGGAGTTGTCGGTCCAGCGCATGTCGTGCAGGTACTGCAGGGCTTGCTTGCCCTTCTCGTTGGCGAAGTCGGCGACCCACTTGTCGCCGTCCTTGCGGGCGATGTCGCCGCCCATCGAGTACAGCCAGCCAGTGAGGTGCCAGCCGCCCTGGTTGTTCTTGCTGTAGTCGGCGTACCCGACGACGCCGTTGCCGAGCGCGGAGATCTTCTTCGCGGCTTCGCGCACTTCGTCCCAGGTCTGCGGCGGCTTGTCCGGGTCGAGCCCGGCCTTCTGGAACAGCGGGCGGCTGTAGAGCAGGCCCATCGTGTAGTTCATGGTGGGCAGGCCGTAGAGCTTGCCGCTGGAGTCGCGGAAGTTGTCGAGGAGTTCCGGCTTGATGTCGCTGACGTGCGGAACGCTCTTCGCCGCTTCCGTGATGTCGGCGGCTTGGTGGCGGGCGATGATCTGCGCTGGATCGGTGAAGTAGACGTAGTAGACGTCTTCGAGCTGCCCGCCGGCGAGCTTGGCGGAAAACGTCTTGGGGTCCATGAACCCTTCGTGCGGATCGATGTCGATGTTCGGGTGCGAAGCCTCGAACTCCTTGACGTCGGCGTCGAACACGCTGCGCTCGAACGGCTGGCTGGTCGGCGGCTGCCCGGTGACGGTGATCTTCACCTTGCCGCCGGTCTGGGCGGCGGTGTCGCCGTCTCCGCAGGCGGTGGCGGTGAGGGCAAGCCCGCCGGCGGCGAGCAGGCAGAACATCCGTCGGGTGGCGGTTCTGGACCAGGGACTGCTCATCTCAAGCCTCTTCTCGGGGTCGCGACGGCTGTCACGTGATTGCGGTCACTCTAAAGTGGTAGACCGGATCGGCGCAATAAGGCGACGAGAAGTTGCAAGTTACGAACAGGACGCGCGGCAGCGTGAGCGCGCGAAAAAGCGCGACGGCTCGCGAGCCGTCGCGCCTCTGAGGGGTCGGACGTCAGTCGATGCGGCGCGCGGTCGAGCCCCGCACCACCAGCTCCGGCGCGAACAGCAGCTCCTCGGCTGCCACCTCGCCCCCGTTGATCCGCTTGACCAGCAGCTCGACCACCGCGCGGCCCATGGCCTCGATCGGCTGCCGCGTGGTCGTCAGGGGCGGGTCGGTGCAGTTCATCAGGGCCGAGTCGTCGTACCCGACCACCGAAATGTCCTCCGGCACCGACAGCCCCTGCCGCCGCGCTGCCCGCACCGCGCCCAACGCCAAGAGGTCACTCGCGCACAGCACCGCCGTCGCCCCTCGCGGGTACAACCGGGCCGCCGCCGCGTGGCCGCCTTCGATCGAAAACATCCCGTGCTCGACCAGCTCGTCCAGCACCGGCAGGCCCAGCTTCGCCGCGTACGACCGGAACGCCTCGAGCTTGCGCTGCGACGGGACGTGGTCCGACGGGCCCAGCACCAGGCCGATCTTCTCGTGCCCGAGCGAGCTCAGATGCCCGACGACCTGCTCCACCGCCACCGCGTCGTCGCACGACACCTGGGGCAGCCCGAGGTGGTCGACCGCCGCGTTGATCAGCACCGTCGGCAGCCGCCGCTCCACCAGGTGGTGGTAGTGGGAGTGGACCGCGTCCGCCTGCGCGTATAGCCCGCCGGCGAACACCACGCCGGACACCTGCTGCTGCAGCAGCAGCTCGACGTACTCCGCCTCGGACACCCCGCCCGCGGTCCGCGTGCAGAGCACCGGCGTGAACCCCTGCTGGGCGAGGGCGTTGCCCATGATCTCGGCCAGCGCCGGGAAGATCGGGTTCTGCAGCTCCGGCAGCACCAGCCCGACCAGCCGGGCGCGCTCGCCGCGCAGCTGGGTGGGCCGCTCGTAGCCCATCACGTCCAGTGCGGTGAGCACGGCGGCGCGGGTGCTCGCGGACACCCCGGAGCGGCCGTTGAGCACCCGGCTGACCGTGGCTTCGCTGACCCCGACCTGGCGGGCGACTTCGGCAAGACGACGCGTCATGGTCGAAACTTTACAGCAACTCGGCGCAAAAGTAAGACAAGCCCGGACCGGTGGCGACACCGGTCCGGGCTCGGAGACTACGCGGCCGCGACCTCGAACTCCGACACCTGACCGGCGGGCCAGCCGGTGTTGCCGGTGAACGTCAGCCGCACGAACCGCTGGGACGTCGTCGCGAACGACGCCGACGCCGTGTTGCCGGACGCCGGGTCGAACGTGTAGCCGCGCGCACCCACCAGCGTCGTGTATGCGCCGCCGTCGGTGCTGCCTGAGATCGTCACTGTCTGGGTGCGCGCGCCCCACGCCGAGGACGGCGGCAGTTTCAGCGTCACCTTGTTGATCGACGCCGCCGCGCCGAGGTCCACCGTCAGCGTCTGCGGGAACGCGTTGTTCGCGCTCTCCCAGTACGAATTCGCGTCACCGTCGTTCGCGTTCGACGGCGGGAAGCCGCCCTGCGCGCCGGACGCGCCGATCGCCTTGCCGCGCGCCAGGTTGGTGCCGGACTGCGGGGGCTGCGGCGGGCCCGAGTTCGGCGCGGGCCAGGTCGAACAGTCGCCCCAGGTGCCGGTCCAGCCGCTGTTGCCCGAGCCGCTGAAGGTCATGCGCGGGATCGACGTCGGGTACGGGCAGTTGTACGTCCCGGTGACGCCGACGCCGGACGCCGTCAGGTTGCTGATCGACACCGCACCCTGCGTCTGGGACTGCGCGACGAACGTGCCGGCGCCCTGCACCGTGACGCCGTCGATGGTGATGCCCTGGATCGGCTTCCCCGCGCCGTTGCCGTCGATGAACTGGATGGCCTCGTACGGGCTCTGGATCGCGGTGAAGCCGGTGACGCGGATGGTCACGCCGGTGATCGCCTGGTCGCGGGCGTCGAACCAGAGCGCGCCGACGCCGAACTGCCAGTTCGGGTCGAGCGCGCCGGCCCGCAGCGCGGTGTTGTTCGACAGCGTCACCGTGCCGGACAGCGGTACCGAGCTGAACCGGTTCGCGACCAGGTAGCCGCCGCCGAGGGCGTTGGTGTCCTGGACGAGGTTGCCGCTCACGGTGTTGTTCGAGCCGCCGTACAACGCGATGCCGTTGGCCAGGTTCGGCTGCACGACCGTGTTGTTCACCAGCGAGTTGCCCGAGTCGGCCTGGCCGTTGGACCACAGGGCGAGGCCGTCGTCGCCGTTGTTGCGCAGGTAGTTGTTGCGCAACGTCGAGTTCGTGACGGCGCCGTCGAAGTTGACGCCGTCGGCCTGCGTGTCGAGGATGCGGTTGTTCTCGATGGTGACGTTCGACGAAGCGCCGTTCATCAGCCATAGCCCGCATTTCGTGTCCTGGATCCACAGACCGCTGACGACCGAGCCGGTGCCCAGGACGCCGTGGAAGGCGTTGTCGGGGCTGCCGTCGTTGCGCTCGGTCACGTCACCGAACACGGCGAAGTCGTAGAGCTTGATGTTCCCGGACGCGCTGCCGTTGTTGAAGATGTTGTTGCCGTGCAGCACGGTGTACCACTGACCCGCGCCGCGGACCGTGGTCTGGTCGATCTGCAGCGCCGACCCGATTTCGAACCGCCCGGACGGCACCCACACCTCACGCCCTTGCGAGCGCGCGGCCGAAAGGGCGTTGCGGAACGCCTGCGAGTCGTCCGACGAGTCGTTCGCCGTGGCGCCGTAGTCGGTCACCGACAGCGCGTTCGCCGGTTTCGTGCCCGCGCCGCCGACCTGCTCGAAGTCGGCGAGGTCGATGGTCGCCTGACCGACGTCACCGGAGTCGGCCTGCACGCGCACCTTCGCGCCCGCCGCCAGGTTCTGGCCCAGCAGGAGCCGGGCGTCGTCGAAGAAGTGGTGCGTCTTCGCGCCGGGGATCCAGCCGGTGTCCACGTAGGAATAGCGGGAGGTGACCGGCAGCGCCAGCCTGGTCCCGTTGACCGACACCGTGAGGCGGCCGGACGAGCCGTCCGGGACGTTGTAGTGGACGTTGATCGAGTTGGCCGCGGCGGGCAGCGTGAACTCGACGTACTGGCCGGTCGTGATCCGGACCGCCTGCCGCCCGGACGCTTCCGAGGCGATCGACGCCTGGGTGTAGTCGGGGCCGACAGCCGAGCCGTTGGTCGCCGAGCACTCGGCCTCGACGGTCCGGAACGGCACGCTCGCGCCGCCGGACGCCGTCGTCGGGCAGGTCGCCGCGGCGGCCGGGGTGGCGCCGGACAGCACGGTCAGGCCGGACGCGGCGAGCGCGGCGGCGAGCAACGCCGGGATGCGGGACATCGTCATCACCTCTCAGGAGGAATAGGCTTCGAGTTCGGACAGCTGCCCGGCGGGCCAGCCGGTGTTTCCGGTGAAGGTGAGCCGCAGCGTGCGCACCGACGTCGCCGGGAAGGTCACGGTCGCGGAATTGCCGGACGCGGGGTTGAACGGGTAGCCCGCCGCGGCCTTGACGCCGTCGACCGAGATCGTCTGCGTGCGGGTGCCCCACGCCGAGGACGGCGGCAGTTTCAGCACCAGCCGAGAGACGGTGACCGTGCTGCCGAAGTCGACGGTCAGCGACTGCGGGAACGCGTTGTTCGTGCTCTCCCAGTAGGAGTTCGCGTCGCCGTCGACCGCGTTGCCCGGCGGGAAACCGCCCTGCGACCCGGACGCGCTGACGTTCTTGTGCAGCGCCAGGTTTCCGCCCGGCTGGGTCGTCGTCGTGGTCGGCGGCGGGGTGGTGGTCGTCGTGCCGCCGTTGTCCGAGCCGTACACCGGTGCCGGCCACGAGCCGCAGTACGTCGTCGTCCAGCCGGAGTTGCCGCCCTGGTCGGCGAGACCCGCCATCGCGTCCGGGCCCATGCAGTTGTAGACACCCGCGCGGCCGACCCCGGTCGCGACGACGTTCTTCACCGACCCCGTCGGCTTGGCCTGGATCTGCCAGGCGAACGTGCCCGCGCCGGTGATGCGCACGTTGGTGAAGTGCACGTCCGTGGTCGCGCTGTCGATGAACTGGATGGCCTCGTAGTTGTTGTCCTGCAGGTCGAGGTCGGTGACGTCGATCCGGCCGGTGATGGCGGAGTCGCGGCCGTCGAACCACAGCGCGCCCACGCCGAACTGCCAGTTCGAGTCGAGCACGCCGGTGCGGATGGCGGTGTTGCGCGCGACCGTCGTGGTGCCCGACAGCGGCACCGCGCTGAACCGGTTCGCGACGTGGAGGCCGCCGCCCTGGTCCTGGTTGTCGGCCACGACGTTGTCGGACACGGTGTTGTCGTGCCCGCCGTAGACCGCGATGTTGTTGGCGAGGATCGGCAGCAGCACGGTGTTGAAGGAGAACGTGTTGTGGTGGTCGGCGTCGTGCTCGGACCACATCGCCAGGCCGTCGTCGCCGGTGTTGCGCAGGAAGTTGTTCGTCACCAGCGTGTTGCTGATGCCCTGGTGCAGGTTCAGGCCGTCGGCGGTCTGGTCGAGGATCCGGTTGCCGGACACGGTGAGCCCGTCGAACGGCCCGTCGAGCCACAGCCCGACCTTCGTGTGCTGCAGCCACAGGTTCTGCACGACCGAGCCGCCGCCGAGCGCGCCGCCGATGGCGTTGGACTGGTCGCAGTCGACGCGGGCGTCGACCTGGCCGATGATCGCGAAGTCGAACAGCTTGACCGCGCTGCTGGCGCCGGGGACGGCAGGGTTTCCGGGATACGTCGGCGTTCCGCAGCTCGCCGGCTCGCCCTTGCCGAAGATCCCGGCACGCGGCCCGGTCAGCACCGAGTACCACGGTCCGGCACCGCGGATCGTCACCTGGTCGACGGTGATGTGGTGGCCGAGGGTGAAGGTCCCGGCCGGGATCCAGACCTCCTTGCCCTGGCTGCGCGCCGCGGCCACGGCGGCGTCGAACGCGCCCGCGTCGTCGCCGGCGTCGTTCGCGGTGGCGCCGTAGTCGGTGACGGACACCGAGTTCGCGGGCCGGGCGGCGGCCGCGCCGACCTGCTCGAAGTCGGCGAGGTCGACGGTGACCGGGGTGACGTCGCCCGCGTCGACCTGCAGCCTGATCTTGGTGCCGGCCGGGTAGGACGTGCCGAGCAGCGCGCGGGTCTCGTCGTAGAAGTGGTGCGCGTGGCCGTCGCCCGGGTTGTTGGTGAACGGGTACGAGCCGTAGTACCAGGCCCACTTCGACGTCAGGGCGATGTCCCGGCTGTGCGAGCCGCCGACGTACAGCGAGATCGTGCCGTTGACCGAATCCGGGACGCTGTAGCGGACGTCGATCGAGTTCGCCGGTGCGGTGAGGGTGAATTCGACGTACTGGCCCTGGCCGGAGAGCGTCACCGCCTTCCGGCCGGAGGCTTCGCCGGCGAGAGTGCCGGCGGCGCGGTTCGGGCCGATGACCGACCCGTTCGTCGCCGCGGTTTCCGCTTCCTGTTCGAGGAAGGGGACGGAGGCGCCGCGGGCGGCCGCGAGCGCGCCGGCCGGAGCCGCGGCGATGGTGACGCCCGCCGCCGTGACGACGGCGAGGGCGAGAGCGCCGAATCTGAATTTGGGCGCACTGAAGACAGAGCTGGGAGACATGGGCAGCACTGGCCTTTCCGCAGCTGGTGGGGACCTCTGTGATCGGGATCATACGAATCTCGGACAAGAAACCGCAATAGTTGAACGAACTTACGCAAGTTTGCGACAGGAATTGACGACTGGGCCGCATGTCCGACGGCTGCTTACGACCGGCGGAGCAACGCCTCCGCCGCCGCCCCGCGCTGATAGTTTTCCGGCATGAGCCAGCGACGTGCGGACGGGAGCGCCGGGGACGCCGACTACGGCGCCATCGGCGGGGTCTACACCGACTACCGCAAGCCGGATCCGCGGATCGGCCGGTACATCCTCGACGCGCTGGGCGAGGCCCGGACGGTGCTGAACGTCGGCGCGGGCGCCGGTGCGTACGAACCCGAAGACCGCGAAGTGACCGCGGTCGAACCGTCGGCGTCGATGCGCGCGCAGCGGCCGGCGGGCCTGCCGCCGGCGGTGGACGCGGTCGCCGAGAAGCTGCCGTTCGGCGACCGGGCGTTCGAGGGCGCGATGAGCACCTTCAGCGTGCACCAGTGGAACGACCTGTGGACCGGCCTCAAAGAGCTGCGCCGCGTCACCCGCGGCCCGATCGCGATCCTGACCTGCGACCCGGACCTGCTGCGCCGCTTCTGGCTGCTCGACTACGCACCCGAGGTGATCGAGACCGAAGCCCGCCGCTACCCGTCGGTCGACGACATCGCCGACGGCCTCGGCGGCCACACCTCGATCGTCCCGGTGCCGATCCCGATCGACTGCACCGACGGCTTCAACGAGGCCTACTACGCCCGCCCGGAACGCCTGCTGGACCCGGGCGCCCGGCTGTCGTGCTCGGCGTGGAGCTTCGTCGACGACCGCGTGCACCACCGCTTCGCCGCGGAGCTGCAACACGACCTCGACGACGGGACGTGGGAGCGCCGCTACGGCCGGCTGCGCGAGCAGCCGACCTTCGAAGGCTCCCTGGTGCTCGTCGTCTCGAACCCCACGGCCTGAGTACCGCGGGTTCGCCCGCCCGGCTGCGCCGCCTACTCGGCCAGGAGCTCCTGCAGCTCCCGCACCGCGACGGCGAGTTCGTCGGCGAAGCGGTACATCTCCGCCGAGACGTGCTTCGGCGTGCTCAGGTAGATGTTCCAGCGGTCCGGCAGCAGCACGTACGCGATGCCGATGCACTGCGGGCTGGTCGAGCCGAACCCGAAGTACTGGATGTTGACCGACGGCGCCGAACTGGTGCTCAGGTAGTCGTCGCGCATCTTGAGCCAGCCGGGAGAGGTGTATAGGGCCGGCGTTTCGGTGTCGCCACGGCGTTTCCCGATCAGCTGCAGCTCCCACAGGTGCTGCTCCGGCGCGTCCCCCGCCTGGCATTCTTTCGCGCGGGCGACGTGCTTCGCCGCCGCGGCGCGGAACGCTTCGCGCTTTTCGTCCGCGGAGGCGTCGGAAGTCAGGACGTCGGCGAAGCGCACGACCTCCGGTGTCACCACGCGCATGGCCTCGGTCCGGCCGTTCTGGAACTGCCGGGTGGCGATCGATTCGTACGTCGCGCCGGTCAGGCCCTTCGCCCGGCGATGGGCCAGCTGGTACGACATCTGCGCGAAGGCGTCCGGGGACATCCCGAGTTCTTTCGCTCGGTTGGCGCCGAAGTCGAACGACACCGTCTGCGTCGCAGTGGCCTCCCCGTACGCCTGGTAGGCGGCTCCAGCGGCGCGCGCGTCTTCGCGGAGTTCGCCGGTCAGCTTGAACTCGACGACTTCGTAGCCGGGGACCCCGTCAGCCGGTTCGCGTTCCGCGCGCGGGCCGCTCAGGATGGCATCGGTGAAGCCGAGGATCGTGGTGCCGTCGAGTTCGCAGTGCTCGACGTTGATGCCCGCGGTGCCGTCTTCGAACACGATCAGCGACACGGCCTTGTCGTACCAGCGGTTGTCGCCGTACAGCAGCCGGTCGCCGGCCTCCAGCGCGTTCGACGGCGTGAAGTCGTCCAGGCACAAGCAGAACAACGCGGTTTCGATGGTCTCGAGCGCGTCGGCGTTGCCGGCTTCGAACAGCGCGGCCCGCGAAGCCGCCCACTCGGCGCGGGCCTTCGTGGTGAAGTGACCGGCCGGGACGTCGGCGCGGTGGTCGTCCTTGAGGATCGCGTGCAGCCCGTCGGCGATCTGGGCGGGCGAGTGCGGGCGGCCGTCTTCGGCGATGACGTCCATCCGGAACGGCGTGCCCTTCGAGAACACGACGATGTGCCGCTCGCCGGACGGGTACCGGGTGCGCGCGGTGTCGAGTACTTCGCCCGGGATGCGCGTCGCCGAAAACAGGAACTTGTGCTGCACCATCGACTGCGGCGTGCCGCGCAGCAGTACCGGCGGCACCAGCTCGTCGTCGAGCTTCAGCTTGTAGTCCACGGCGGACGCGGCCAGCTCGGCCGCGCGTTCCACCTGGCCCAGCGGGGAGTCCTGGAACAGGAAGAAGAAGTTCGCGTTGAGCGCGATCCGGTCGCGGCGGCCGAGGTAGCGGTACGGCCAGAACGTGTCGAGCCAGCTGCGCACGCCGGGCGAGCGGTCGTACTCCTCGAGCCGGGCGTGCAGCTCCGGGCCGGGACCCGCCTGGAACTCCGCGACCGCTGCTTCGGTCTCCGCCAGCTCGTCCGGCGTCAGCAGCGGGGCACACCACTCGAGGAAGCGGCGGCAGCTGTCCTCCAGCGTGGGGAGCGGGACGCGGGGGAGCCGGTCCTCGTTGCCGAAGGTGCGGGTGGACCATTCCGGACTGCTCACGGTCATCCTTCTGGGTCGGGGAGTTCGAGTTCGGCCAAGCCTGCAGGACGGGAAACATACAGCCGGGCGTAGAGCCACCCGTCGGACTCCAGTCCGGTGGGGTCGACGCCGGCCGCGCTCAGGGTGTCCAGGATCTGTTCCTGCTCCTCGGCGGAGGCGAACTGCCGCTGCCGGAAGACGCCGTCGACGCTCGTGGTCTCGTACCCCAGCTCGGCGAGGCTCTCGGCGATCGGCTCGTAGGAGAACATCCGCAGCACGAAGTGCGCCATCCACGGCCGCGCGCCGCGCGCGACGCGGGTGAGGGTCTTCTCGGTTACGTATCCGACGCAGCCGGTCGAGATGACGAGGTCGACGTCGTCCAGGAGCTTCTGCTGCGTGCTGTCCGGGTCGTCGCGTTCGAGGTCCGCGTGGAGCGCCTCGTCCAGGAAGCCGGCGGAAAGCGCGTATTCGAGCGCCGGGGCCGAGCTGTCCAGGCCGTAGAACCGCGGGTTGCCGGTGCGTACGCGCTTCCGGTCCGCCTCGACCAGCGCCGCGTGGTCCAGCGCGCGCACGGCCGGGTCCGTGTAGTGGGCGTAGAGGTCGTCCATGGTCGCTTCGCAGCGCTGCAGGGCCGCGTTGACACCGTACGAGCAGCCGACGTCGAGCACGGTCGGCTGCTCGGCGGGGTGTTCGGCGAACAGCCGCGCGAAGTACGGCTTCGCCAGCTGCGGGATGCCGTAGCCGACGCGCTTGAGCGTGCCGAAGAACGGACGCGGGTCGGGCGCGGTGTAGATGTGGTCGAACGAGATCTTGCCGGTCGAGTCGAAAGGCACGGGCCAGGCTCCTAGTCGAGCAGTTCGTCGCCGCGGGCGGTCCGCTCCGCGAGGTGGGCGGGCAGGACGCGGCCGAACAGCTGCCGCGTCCGCTCCGCGCTGCCGATCACACCGGGACGCTCGCTGTAGGCGAAGATCGCGGAGTGCCGCGCGATCGCGCCCTCCACGGTACTGACCCGGTGCAACGCGAAGCGACCTTTGAACAGCTGGAGATCACCGGGCCGCAGGTCCAGGCGCCGGACCAGCCGGGTGTCGCCGGCGAGCACCGAGCGCACGGCGGCGAAGTTCTCGTCCGCGGCGGACCGGATGTTCGGGCAGTACTCGAAGATCCCGCCGGCGTCCGCGGTCTGCGTCAGCATGCTGACGGTGTGGGTGTTCGTGTCGAAGTGCCACGGGTGCGCGCGGCCGGGCGCGATCACGTTGAGCGTCAGCCCCGACAGCGGGTCAGCGAGTTCGTGCAGCTCCGGCCGCCCGAAGCAGTCCGCGACGAACCGGCGGAACACCGGGCTGGTGTAGAGCCGGTTGATGATCGCCGAGGCCGGGATGCGGTCACGCGCGACGAAGGCGTTGCCGCGTTCCATGATCGTCCGGCCGGGGTGGTCTTCGGGCAGCGGCTCGTCGATCGCGGTGTTGTAGGCGTTGACCTTTTCGATCTTGGTGTACGCGTGCGGTTCGAGCGCGGCGCACTCCGCGCGCAGCACGTCGTGCAGCTCGGCACGGATGAAGTCGGGGAGCACGCTGCAGCCGGCGTCGGCCAGCTCCGCGCGGGTGCGGCCGACGACCTCGCGCCAGGCAGGATTGTCCGGGTCGGTGAGCGGGTAGCGGTCGGTGTCGACCATTTCCAGTGGCGCTACGGAGGTGCTCATCGTCGAGGTCCCTTCCGGCGGGTGAAGGAACAGAGGTAGCACAGAAGCCCGCCGGCCAACCGTTGGTTTGTGAGCGGTGACACAAAGTGGTCAGTTGCCGATTTCGGTGGCCCACGCGCTGAGCTTGACGGTGTCGGTGGTGCCGAGGTCCGTCTCCAGGGGCTGCTTCTGCTCGGGCTCCCCGGGGATCGGGACCACCGCGATCGCGGCACCGGTGTGCTGGTCGCCGCTGGTGACGGTCGCCGACCAGGCGAGCACCGAAAGCGCCTTCTCACCCGGCTGGAGAGTCAGGTTCCGGGGCCCCGGATCGGCGGCGAAGTAGGACGTCTCGTGCAGCACCCGGACGTCGAGCGCGGTGCCGTCACCCGCGAGGACCTTCAGGTCCGGGTAGCCGGTGACCTTGCGGGGCACGGTGTCCCGGTTGGTCAGTGTGAGGACACTGGCGCGGTGCCCGAGGCCCGCTTCCACCTGACCGACCGAAAGCGACAGTCCGGTCGACGGCGGCGGTCCGTACGTCGGGCTCGGCGTCGGCGTGGGTACCGGCGGCGCGGGTGGCTGGCTGTCACAACCCGCGAGAAGCGCTACGAACAGAAGTGGTGCGAAGCGGGAAACCCCCATGCGCCGGAAGGGTAGCGGGCGCCCCGGAAGGCGCCCGCCACCACCTCACGGCGTCAGCAGGGGAAGCAGCGGCTTGCGCACGGCGGTCGCAACACCGTCCGACGCCTCCGCGGCGGCGATCCGCTCCGGCGACGGCCGTCCGTAGCCCGTTGTGCGCTGGACCAGCGGGCGGCCGAGCGGCTCGACCATCGCGCGCATGTCGCTGATCGTCTTGTACGACCCGTGCGACGCGCCGGCCATCCGGCTGATCGTCTCCTCCATCAGCGTGCCGCCGATGTCGTTGACGCCGCCCTGCAGCACCGCGCGGCTGCCCTCTTCGCCGAGCTTCACCCAGGAGCTCTGGATGTTGTCGATCATGCCGTGCAGCAGCAGCCGGGCCAGCGCGTGCACCGCGCGGTTCTCGCGCAGCGTCGTGCCCGGGCGGGCGAGGCCGGCCAGGTAGATCGGCGCGCTCTGGTGGATGAACGGCAGCAGGACGAACTCGGTGAACCCGCGCCGCCCGTGCTTCTCCAGGCCTTCGCGCTGCAGCCGGGCGAGCAGCTTCAGGTGCGCGACCCAGTGCGCGGGCGTGTCGACGTGGCCGTACATCATCGTGGACGTCGTCGGCAGCCCGACCTCGTGCGCGGTCGTGACGACCTTGATCCACTCCGACGTCGGCAGCTTGCCCTTGGTGAGCACCCAGCGGACGTCGTCGTCCAGGATCTCCGCCGCCGTTCCCGGCAGCGAGTCCACGCCGGACTCCTTGGCCTTGATGAGCCAGTCCTTCAGCGAGAGGTTGGTGCGCGAAGCGCCGTTCACGACCTCCATCGGGCTGTAGGAGTGCAGGTGGATCTCCGGCTGACGGCGCTTGACCTCGGCCGCGAGGTCGAAGTACGCGGTGCCCGGCAGGTCCGGGTGGATGCCGCCCTGCATGCAGATCTCGGTCGCGCCCGCGGCCCACGCCTCGTCGACGCGGTCGCCCACCTGCTCCAGCGAGAGCGTGTAGGCGTCGGCGTCGGTGCGACGCTGCGCGAAGGCACAAAAACGGCAACCCGTGTAGCAGACGTTCGTGAAGTTGATGTTCCGCGTGACGACGAAGGTGACGTCGTCCCCGACCGTCTCGCGCCGCAGGTCGTCGGCGATCCGGGTGAACGCGTCCAGCTCCTTGCCGTCGGCGTGCAGGAGGGCGAGCGCGGCGTCGTCGGAGAGCCCGGCCGGGTCCTTTTCCGCGCCGCGCAAGGCTTCCAGGATGTCCGTGTCGAACTTCTGCGGCCCGGTCTTGATCCGGTCGCCGATCTCCTTCCAGTCCCCGTACACCGAGTCGAAGTCGCTGCGGCGGTCTTCGGTGCGGCCGCTGGTGTCGATCTCGGTGTGCAGGTCGGTGCGGCCGGACTCCTGCCAGCCGCCGTCCGGCTCCTGCCACGGGAGGCCGACCGGCATCGCGCCTTCGCGGGCCATGCCGGTGTCGTAGTCGACGAGCGCGGCGACGTGCCGCGTGATCCGCGGGTCCAGCCACGGCTCGCCCGCCTTGACGTACTCCGGGTAGATGGTGAGCCGTTCCTTCAGCTCGAAGCCGGCCTTCTCGGTGCGGCGGGCGAGCTCGTCGATTTGCGGCCACGCCCGTTCCGGATTGACGTGGTCCGGGGTCAGCGGCGAGACGCCGCCCCAGTCGTCGATGCCGGCGCGGATCATCAGGTCGTACTGGTTGCCGATCAGGTTCGGCGGCGCCTGGATGCGCATCTTCGGGCCGAGCACCAGCCGCGCGACGGCGATGTTCGCGGCGAGCTCCTCGAGGTCGGCGTCCGGGGTCGCGCGCATCTTCGTGTCCGGCTTGGCCCGGAAGTTCTGCACGATGACTTCCTGGATGCCGCCGTAGGTCCGGGCGACCTTGCGGATCTCGAACAGCGCGTCCGCGCGCTCCTCGAACGTCTCGCCGATGCCGATGAGGACGCCGGTGGTGAACGGGACACTGCTGCGGCCGGCGTCTTCGAGCACCCTCAGCCGGACGGCGGGATCCTTGTCCGGCGAGCCGTAGTGCGGGCCACCCTTTTCGCTCCACAGCCGGGTCGCGGTGGTCTCCAGCATCATGCCCATCGACGGCGCGACCGGCTTGAGCCGCTGGAAGTCCTGCCAGGTCAGCACGCCCGGGTTGAGGTGCGGCAGCAGGCCGGTCTCCTCCAGCACCCGGATCGCCATCGCGCGGACATACGAGAGCGTGTCGTCGTAGCCGTGGGCGTCCAGCCACTCGCGGGCGGCCTTCCAGCGGTCCTCGGGCCGGTCGCCGAGCGTGAACAGGGCTTCCTTGCAGCCCATCTCCGCACCCTTGCGGGCGATGTCGAGCACCTCGTCGGGCGAGAGGAACGGCGATTCGAGCCGGCCGGGCACGGTGACGAAGGTGCAGTAACCGCAGCGGTCCCGGCACAGGCGCGTCAGCGGGATGAACACCTTGCGGCTGTAGGTGATGACGCCGGCGCGGCCGGCCTCGGCCAGGCCCGCGTCGCGGATGCGCGAGGCGTACTCGGACAGCTGGGTGAGGTCGTCACCGCGGGCGTGCAGCAGGACGCTCGCTTCGGCTACGTCGAGTGTCTTCCCGTCGCGCGCCCGGGCGAGCGCGCGGCGCATCGCGGAGGCGGTCGGGGCGGTGGCGTCGGGTTCGGGTCCCATTCCGCCCACGCTAGGACCGCCCTCGCGCGACCAGCCAGGGTGTGTTCCGCACCCGGCTCACCCGATCGGTTCGCGTGGTCGTCGCCGCAGGTCAACGGGTCCGCGTAGTTGTCGATCAGCACGCCGGCGTGTATTACCTAAAGGGTGGCATCGGTGGTCGGGAAGAAGATCGGCGGACGGACGTACTACTACCTGGCGGAGTCCGCCCGGGTCGACGGCAAGCCGCGGGTGGTGACCCAGCGTTACCTCGGTACCGCCGACGAGATCGCCCGCGCCGTCCCGGGCGGCGAACCCGCTGCGGCGTCGTACCGGACGTACGGCGACGTCGCCGCGGTCTGGGCGACGCTTTCGCGCCTGGACTTCGTCCGCCGTGTCGACGACGTCGTCCGCTCGAAGCCGGGCCTGGGGCTGACCCTGGCCATCGCTGTCCTGCACCGCGCGACCGCTCCCGCAACGCCGATCGGCGAGTGGTGGGCTTCCGGGGCGGCCGTGGACCTCGTTCGCCCCCGGATGGCGACGGTCGACGGGCTGTGGCGGGCCCTCGAACGCCTCACGCCCGAGCGCATCGCGGGAATCGAGGACACCGTCGCCACCGCAGTCCTGGACATGCTCGACGACCACGCCGCGCTCGCCGTCGACGTCCCGCAGTTCGCCGCGTTCGCCCCAGCCGACTGCACGCTGCCGTCCGCCTGCCAGGGCGTGCTCGCCGGAGCGGGCCTGCGGGTGACCCGCGACGGTGCGATCCCGCTCGAATCGCGGCTGTACCGGCGTGACGACGGCACCGCGCCGACGTTCGCCTCGCTGATGGGGGAACTCCGCCGCACTCGAGAACACAGCCCGGCGACGCTCGTCTTCCACGCGGGCCAGGCGGCGCAGCTGGACCTCGGCTCGCGAAGCGGCTTCGTCGGATCGTTGCCGTTGACCGACCACCCCGAGCTGCTGACCCAGCCGGCGTCCGCGCGCAAGCGCGTCGACCCCGAACGGTTCGCCGGCCTCACCGCGCTGGACACCCACGCGGTCGTCGACGGCGTCCGGCGACGGGTGATCCTCACGCATTCGGCGACGCTGCACGCGGCGCAGTCCCGCGCGTTCGCCGACGAGCTGGCCACCGCGACCCGGGAGCTGGACGGCCTGGCCGAGGCGCTGGCCGCGGGCACCCACCGCGGCGACCGCGCCCAGGTGCACGCCGAGATCGGCCGAGTGACGCGGGGACGGCGCGTCGAGCGCGTGCTCACCGCCGTCCTGAGCGGGAACCGGCCCGGCGAGATCCGGCTCGAACGGCGGATCGACACCGCCGCGGTGGCGCGGCTCGACGAGGAGTTCTTCGGCAAGCAGGTGCTGGTCACCGACCGGGACTGGCCGGTCGCCGAGGTCGTGACGGCCTACCGGGCCCGCACCCACCTCGAATCGACGTTCCGCTGGCTCACCGGCCCCGCCGTCACCGGCCCGACCCCGCGCTGGGAGTGGACGCGGCAGCGGATCGCCGCGCACGGCCTCGTCTCGGTGCTCGCCGCGACCGTGACGCACCTGATGCGGCGCGAGGCGGACCGGGCGGGGATGAACCTGTCGGTGCGCGAGCTGCTCGACCAGCTGGCCGGCATCGGCGAGCTGGTGCTGCGGTACCCGTCGACCGGCGGCCGGCCGCGGACCAAGCGCCTGCTGACCGAGCTGGACCCGGGTCAGCAGGCGCTGGCCGGCCTGTTCGGCCTGGGTCAGGCGACGTCGGCGTAGCTGCTGCCGAGCTTCGCGTTGTCGAGCAGCGCCGTCGCGTGGCCGCTGTTGCCGGCTGCCTGTCCCGGCGCGGAGGTCAAGAGTTGTCGCGGAAGATCTGCAACGGGGAAAAACTCTGCACGACCGGCATCAGCTCGATGACGTTGATGTTCACGTGCTTCGGCTGGGACGCGGCCCAGTGCACCGACTCGGCGACGTCGTCCGCCGTGAGCGGTGTCGTGCCTTCGTAGACCTTGTCCGCCTTGGCCTGGTCGCCGTCGAAGCGGACCTTCGAGAAGTCCGTGCCGCCGACCATGCCGGGCTCGACGTTGGTGACGCGCACGCCGGTGCCGTGCAGGTCGCTGCGCAGGTTGAGGCTGAACTGGTGGACGAACGCCTTGGTCGCGCCGTAGACGTTGCCGCCGGGGTAGGGGTAGGTGCCGGCGATCGAGCCGATGTTGATCACGTGGCCGCGGCCGCGCTCGACCATGCCCGGCAGCAGCGCGCGCGTGACGTGCGCGAGGCCGCGGACGTTGGTCGCGATCATCTCGTCCCAGTCCCGCAGGTCGGCCTGGTGCGCGGGCTCGAGCCCCTTCGCCAGGCCGGCGTTGTTGACCAGGACGTCGACCTCTCGCCAATTTTCGGCAAGACCGTCGACGACGGTCTTGACCGCTTCGGGGTCGCTGACGTCGAGGACCACCGGGAGGACGGCGTCGCCGAGCTCGGCGGCCAGCTTCCGGAGCTTGTCCGCACTGCGGGCGACGGCGATCACGCGGGCGCCCTCGGCGACGAACCGGCGCGCGATGGCGTCACCGAAGCCGGCGCTCGCGCCGGTCACGAACACGGTCTGCTGGGTCATGGGGTGAACCTTATTCCGGTCAGGCCGGCGCTACCGATCGCAGCTACTGGTCAGGAACGTGCTGAGTGCCTCGTCGAACTCGGTTTCGCGCTCCAAGTTGGGTAGGTGGCCCGCGCCCTCGATCACCACCAGGGTGGAACCCCGGACCTTCCGGTGGATCAGCTCGGCGTCGGCGACCGGGGTGAACTCGTCCTCACTGCCGACGACCACCAGGGTCGGGACGCTGATGTTTTCGAGGCCGTCGGTGTAGTCGGGGCGTCCGGCGCGTCCCCTGAGCGCGGCCGCTGCGCCATCCTTCGGAGCGTTACGCATCATCTTGCGGACGTGCGCTTCGACGTCGGGCCGGGTCTCGCGGGTCTGTTTCGAGATCATCTTGGGGAGGAGCTCCTCGGCGTAGCTCTCCATGCCTTCCTCGGTGATCCGGTCGGCGGTGTCGTAGCGGGCCTGCTTGGCCTGAGGCGTGTCTAGGCCCGCGAAGGTGTCGGCGAGCACGAGAGCCGCCACGCGGCCGGGGTGGTCGGCGACCAGTTGCATGACGATCTGGCCGCCCATGGAGAGGCCGCCGAGGACGAACCGCTCCAGGTGCAGGCGGTCCGCCAGCTCGACGAGGTCGTGCGCGAAGACGTCGAGGCCGGTCTTGGTGTTCTGGCTCTTCGACTGTCCGTACCCGCGGAGGTCGGGCGTCACGACGCGGTAGCCGCTGCCGGTGAGGCGCTCGACCTGGGGACGCCACATCGAGCGGTCGAAGGGGTGACCGTGGACCAGCAAGACGGGCTGTCCGTCGCGAGGTCCGAGGTCGTCGTACGCGAGTGTCATGCCGCCGACGCTAGGCGGAGCTTTGACGCGGAGCAATACGATGCAATGTACTCGGAGCAATGTTCTTTCGGTGGCGCTCGCGGCCGGTTCGGGGCAGACTGAGCCGTGGACGGGCTTCGTCATGGGGTCTGACCTGCGCTGATCTTGTTAACCGACCCCCCTGTTCCGGGTCGTTTTCGGGCGTGTAATCTTCTCTTCGTCGCCAGGGAAACCGAGCGACAGGGACACGAACCAAGCTCTCGCGGATCGCGATTGAGTGGGTGTCCCACCAAAAACTGCTAGGAATGACTCGCTTCGAGCGAGCCGCTTGATCGCGGCGGATTCGGGGTGTGTTGCTTGAGAACTCAACAGTGTGCTAGTGAACTAAGCCAGTAGAGCTTATATTGAAACCCCCTCGTCGGGGTTTCCTTTGAGAGCAAGAAAATTTGCCTCGATTGAATTCGAAGACATTGTTGGAGAGTTTGATCCTGGCTCAGGACGAACGCTGGCGGCGTGCTTAACACATGCAAGTCGAACGCTGAACCCACTTCGGTGGGGGATGAGTGGCGAACGGGTGAGTAACACGTGGGTAATCTGCCCTGCACTCTGGGATAAGCCTTGGAAACGAGGTCTAATACCGGATATCACC
>NZ_JBSGJD010000046.1:0-44354 GCF_053605405.1 Amycolatopsis sp. NPDC003861 | reverse complement strand
CTGCCAGCCGGCGGAATCCATCGCGTCGCGGAACCGCTTGAAGAACGGCCACAGGACGTTCTGCTCCCACGCCTTGCTGTCCTGGCCGGCCGCGGCGCTGGGCGCCTACGAGGCGGACCGGATCCCCCGGTACGCCCGTGCCGCGGAACTCTCGGCGGCCGTGGAGCACGCCCCCACGCCGCAGGGGTTCGCGCGGCACTACGCCGCGTTCAGCCACTGGATGCTCACCTCGTCCGCCGGGAACCCGGTGCCGGCATGAGGTTCACGGTGGAGGTGGACGTGCCGGTGCCGATGCGCGACGGCGTCGCGCTCGCCACCAACGTGTGGCTCCCGGACGGGCCCGGGCCGTTCCCGGCGCTGCTGGTCCGCACGCCCTACGGCAAGGATGACGCCGGACTGTACGGCAATCCGAAGCTCCCCGACGTGTTCGCCCTCGTCGAAGCGGGGTACGCCGTGGTGGCGCAGGACGTCCGGGGCACGTCCCGCTCCCCCGGGACGTTCGTGCCGCACGCCCACGAGGGCCCGGACAGCGTCGACACCCTCGCCTGGCTGGCCGCGCAGCCGTGGTGTGACGGTGCGATCGGCATGTGGGGCGGGTCGTACCTGGGGTTCAGCCAGTGGCAGGCCGCCGCGCGGAACGTTCCGGCGCTGCGGGCGATCGCGCCGGTGATGACCTCCGCCGATCCGTACGCGGCGCCGTGGCGCTCCCCCGGCGGCGCGCTGTCCCAGGACGCGGTCCTGACCTGGGCCACCCTCTCGGCCCTGCGCACCCTGCAGCGGGGACGCGACGAAGGGCGCGGTGACGCCGGGACACTGCTGTCCGGCCTGGCCGAGCCGCGGTCGCTGCACGAGCCGTTGCCGATCGCCGACCGCGCCGCGGTGGCCCGATCGCTGCCCTGGCTCGGCGACGTGCTCGCCCACCCGGAACGGGACGCCTTCTGGCAGGAGATCGCGGCGACCGACCACGGCGAGCGGATCACCGTCCCGGCGCTCCACATCGGAGGGTGGTACGACGTGTTCATCCATGAAACCGTGCGGTCGTACCGGATGCTGCGCCGCCGCGCCGGCAGCGCCGCCGCCCGCGACGGCCAGCGGCTGATCATCGGCCCCTGGTCCCACCCCGACGGCACCGACCTCGGCACCTACCCCGACCGGTCGTTCGGGCTCGCCGGCAGCATCAAGACCGCCGGCGTCACCGAAGCGCACCTGCGGTTCTTCGACCGCTGGGTCCGCGGCCGCGAGCTGCCCGACGACCCCCACCGGGTCCGGATCTTCGTCATGGGAACCGACGAATGGCGCGACGAGCCGGACTGGCCGCTGCCGGACACCCGCTACACCGACTTCTTCCTCGACGGCGGCGGACGCGCCAACACCGCCGGCGGCGACGGTGTCCTGACGTCCGACGCCCCGGCCGGGAACGCCACCGACACGTTTCGCTACGACCCGCGCGATCCGGTGCCCAGCCTGGGCGGCACCGTGCTCGCCGCCGCGCCGGGGGCCTACCCCGGACCGGCCGATCAGGCCGCGGTCGAAGCGCGCGAGGACGTCCTGTGCTTCACCACCCCGGTGATCGAGCGCCCGGTCGAGGTCGTCGGGCACGTCACCCTGGTGCTGCACATCCGATCGTCCACACCGGACACCGACTTCACCGGCAAGCTCGTCGACGTGCACCCCGACGGCCGGGCGATCCTGCTGTGCGAAGGCATCCAGCGCGTCCGCTACCGCGAGTCCCTCACCGAACCGGTGCTCCTCGCGCCGGGCACGGACGCCGAACTGACTCTCGACCTGGGCGTCACGGCGAACGTCTTCCGGCCGGGGCACCGCATCCGGCTCGAGGTGGCCGGCAGCAACTTCCCCCGTTACGACCGCAACACCAACACCGGCGCGGCGATCGCCACCGACGGCGCCGACGACGTGGTGGTCGCCGTCAACCACGTCCACCACGGCCCCGCGCACCCCAGCCGGCTGGTCCTGCCGGTGGTCGAACGCCCATGAACGCCCTGCAGGAACTCCTCGACCGCGCGGCCATCGCCGACGTCGTCGCCAATCTCGCCCACGCCCAGGACGACCGCGACTGGGCCACCTTCCGGCGGCTGTTCGCCGACGAGGTGACGCTGGACCTGTCGACGCACTACCACGGCCGCCCGCCGACGACCGTGACCGCCGATGCCCTGGCCGAACTGGCCCGCGCGACCCTGGAGGGTTTCGACAGCACCCACCACACCGCCACCGGCCTCGTCGTGGACTCGTCCGGCGACGACGCGACATGCCGCGCGCACGTGGTCGCCTACCACCACGTCCCCGCCGAGCCCGGCGTCGTCGACCACTGCACGATGCGCGGCCGCTGGGAGCTGGAGCTGCGCAAGCTCGGCGGGCGGTGGCTCATCTGCCACTGGACCGTCCTGCGCACCGCGCCCTGGGACGGCTCCCCCGACGTCTACGCCCTCGCCGCCGCCCGCCGCTCTTGATCGCCCCCGAGGAGGACCGCCGATGTTCTACGAGATCCGCACCGAGCACGCCCGCCCCGGCCGCGGCCGGGAACTCGCCCGCTACCTGGACGAGACCGTCATCCCCCTCCACCGGGAACGGGGGATGGAGGTGGTGGGCTCGTTCACCGTGGCCGGCGACGAGGACGCCGTCGTCTGGATCCGGCGCTTCGCCGGCGACGCCGACCGCGAACGTATCCTGGACGCCGTCCACCGGGATCCCCGGTGCGCGGCCCTGGCCGAGACCGTCGCCGCGCTGACCGGGGAGCCCGCGTCCACGGTGCGCCTGGTACCGACCGCCGGGTCCCGGCTTCGCTGAACATCCTTATCCGGAAAGGAAAAACCGTGGCCGAGTACCGGCTTCCCGCGACGCGGGAGACCACAGTGGACGTCCTCGACCGGGCCACCCCGCCCGTGCTGACCGTCGATCCGGGCGACTCCGTCCTGGTCGAATCGCTCGACGCCGCCGGCTACCTGGACCGCCGGGTCGATGGCCCGGCGAGGTACCCGCAGCGGCGCGGGCACTGCCTGACCGGGCCGATCGCGGTGCGCGGCGCCGAGCCGGGCATGGTCCTGGGCGTGCACTTCAGGTCGATCACGCCCGGCGACTGGGGCTGGACCACCGCCGGGGTGAAGGACACCGCGCTCAACCGCAGGCTCGGCGTCGCCGACGGCCCGGCGACGGCGCTGACGTGGGACATCCACGGCGACACCGCGACCAGCAACCTCGGCCACACCGTCGGCATCGCGCCCTTCCTCGGTGTCGTCGGCGTGCCCCCGGCCGAGCCGGGACCGCACTCGACCATCCCGCCGCGGGCGCTCGGCGGCGGCAACCTCGACTGCCGGGACCTCGTCGCCGGGTCGACGTTGTACCTGCCGCTGACCGTGCCCGGTGCGCTGCTGCACCTGGGCGACGGGCACGCGGCCCAGGGCCACGGCGAAGTCGGGGGAACGGCGATCGAGTGCCCGATGACCACCGAGGTGACGCTCACCCTGGCGGCGGACGCGGCGGTCCCGGGCATCCACGCCGAAACCCCCGAGGGCCAGGTCACCTTCGGCTTCGGGGCCGGCCTCGACGAGGCGATGGCCGACGCGCTGGCCACCATGGTGACCTGGCTGCAGCAGCTTCACGACCTCGACCGGGCCACCGCGCTCGCGCTGGCCTCACCGGTCGTCGACCTGCGGATCACCCAGGTCGCCAACGAGACGTGGGGCGTGCACGCCGTCCTCCCGCACGACGCGATCCGCTGAGGGGCATCCGGTTCACAGTCCGCGCGCGACCGGCAGCCCCGGCCGGTCGCCCGCCGGCTGGAACCGGGTCAGGCGCAGGCTGTTCGAGACGACCAGGCAGCTCGACAACGCCATCGCCGCACCCGCGATCATCGGGTTCAGCAGGCCCGCCGCCGCCAGCGGCAACGCGGCGACGTTGTAGGCCAGCGCCCAGAACAGGTTCGCCTTGATCGTCCCCAACGTCCGGCGCGACAGCCGGATCGCGTCGACCGCGGCCATCAGGTCACCGCGGACGAGCGTGAGGTCACCGGCTTCGATCGCGGCGTCGGTTCCGGTGCCCATCGCCAGCCCGAGGTCGGCCGAGGCGAGCGCGGCCGCGTCGTTGACGCCGTCGCCGATCATCGCCACCACGTGGCCCCGCGCCTTGAGGTCGGTGATCACCTCGACCTTCTGCTCCGGGGAGACGTCCGCGATGACCTCGGTGATCCCCGCCTCGCGGGCGATCGCCTGCGCCACGGCCTCGTTGTCGCCGGTGAGCAGGATCGGCGTCAGCCCGAGCCGCCGCAGCTGGAAGATCGCCGCCGACGACGTCGGTTTCACCGTGTCGGCCACCACGAGCACGGCGTGCGCGAAACCGTCCCACGCCAGGATCACCGCGGTGTGCCCGGCCTGCTCGGCCTTCTGCTTCACGGCCAGCAGCGCCTTCGGCAGCCGCACCGAAAGGCGGTGCATCAGCTCGGGCCGGCCGACGACGACGCGGTGCCCGTCGACCCGGCCCAGCACCCCGTACCCGGCGACGTTGCGGAACTCCCGCACCTCCCCCACCGAACCGAACCGGCGGAGCGCGGCGGACACCACGGCGTCGGCGATCGGGTGCTCGGAGGCGTTTTCGAGCGCTCCGGCCAGCTGCAACGCCAGGTCCGAGGGGACGCCGTCGACCGTGCGGACGGCGACCAGGCTCATCTTGCCCGTGGTCACGGTGCCGGTCTTGTCGAGCACCACGGTGTCGACGCGGCGGGTCGACTCCAGCATCTCCGGCCCTTTGACCAGGACGCCGAGCTGGGCGCCGCGGCCGGTGCCGACCAGCAGCGCCGTCGGCGTCGCCAGGCCGAGCGCACACGGGCAGGCGATGATCAGCACCGCGACCGCGGCGGTGAACGCCACCGCGGTGTCCGCGCCCGTCCCGAGCCAGAACCCCAGGGTGGCCAGGGAAAGCGCCATGACCACGGGGACGAACACGGCGGACACGCGGTCGGCCAGCCGCTGCACGTCGGCCTTGCCGCTCTGGGCGCGTTCGACCATCGCCGCGATCCGGGCCAGCCGGGTGTCCGCACCGACGCGCGTCGCCCGCACGACCAGGCGGCCGCTCATGCTGACCGTGGCGCCCAC
This sequence comes from Amycolatopsis sp. NPDC003861, assembly GCF_053605405.1. Lineage (NCBI taxonomy): Bacteria > Bacillati > Actinomycetota > Actinomycetes > Pseudonocardiales > Pseudonocardiaceae > Amycolatopsis > Amycolatopsis sp. NPDC003861. The sequence goes on along the minus strand of NZ_JBSGJD010000046.1, from coordinate 39,249 downwards.
GACGGGGGTGCCGGCGGACACCTCGACCGGGACGGCCTCCCCGGTCACCAAGCTCAGGTCGACCGCGGAGTCGCCTTCCTCGACGACGCCGTCGGTGGCGATCTTTTCGCCGGGCCGGACCACGAACCGCTCGCCGACCCGCAGCTGCTCGATCGGGACCCGCTCTTCACGGCCGTCTCGCAGTACCGACACCGACTTCGCGCCGAGGTCCAGCAGCGCGCGCAGGGCCGCGCCGGCCCGGCGCCGGGACCGGGACTCGAAGAACCGGCCCGCGAGGATGAACAGGGTGACGCCGGTGGCGACCTCGAAGTAGATGCCGTCGAGGTTGTGGTCGGCGGCCAGGGTCAGGGCGAACTCGTGCCGCATCCCGATCACGCCCGCGCCGCCGAAGAACAGCGCGTAGAGCGACCAGAGGAAGGCCGCGGCGACCCCCATCGACACCAGCGTGTCCATGGTCGCGGTGGCGTGGCGCAGGTTGGTCCACGCCGCGCGGTGCAGCGGCCACGCACCCCAGACGACGACCGGAGTGGCCAGCACCAGCGACACCCATTGCCACGCGGGGAACTGCAGCGCGGGCACCATCGCGAGGACGATCACCGGCACGCTCAGGACGGCCGAGCCGAGCAGCCGCTGCCGCAGCAGATCCGGTGCCGCCGCAGCGGGCTCGGCGGCCTCCGGTTCCGGCGGAGCGGGCGGCTGCGCGGTGTACCCGGCGGCCTCGATCGCGCGGACGATGTCGTCGACGGTCAGCGCCGCCGGCACCGAGACCAGCGCTTTTTCGGTGGCGTAGTTGACCGACGCCTCGACACCGTCCAGCCGATTGAGCTTGCGCTCGATCCGCGCCGCGCACGACCCGCAGGTCATGCCGCCGATGACGAGTTCGATCTCCGTGCCCGGCACGACCGGCACCGGCGGGGCCGGAGCGGGCCGCACAGGAGGCGAGGCGGGCGCTACGGGGTGCCGGGCAGGTGCATGGAGGGCGTGGATGGGGCGGGTGACGGGCTCGGGCCGACGAGGCTGCCCAGCAGCCACGCCAGACCGAACACCAGTCCCAGCACCAGCACGAACCCGCTCACCTTGGCCGAAGTCGGCATGACGGCCTCTCTCGTTCATCGGACGAGCTGGTAGCCCGCGACCTGGACGGCGCCCTCGACCTGCTCCAGCGCCAGCACGCCCTCGCTGGTCACCAGGACGCGGCCCGAGCTCAGGTCGACCTCGACGTCACGGACCCCCGGCAGCTCGCCGACCTCCTCCTTGACCGACGCGACGCAGTGTCCGCACGTCATTCCCGTCACCACGTATGTGCTCTGGGTCATCGTCACACCTTCCGGGCCCGTGGCCGTCTCCTGACGAGGCAGTGGCCTCGTTGCAGCAGAGGTCGGCCCGGACGGCGGAATGGTTCCCGTGATTTCTTTTTGAACCATCCCGGCTCGAGCCGCGTAGTAGCCGGTGTGAGGCCACAGTCATCGGATGACGCCGACATCACCCACTGGGCCCGGCTCGCCGGCCGCGGCGATCGGGTTGCGCTCGAGCGGTTCCTGCGGGCGACCCAGCCGCACGTCTGGCGGTTCGTCGCCGGCCTGAGCGACCCCCAGTCCGCCGACGACCTGACCCAGGAAACCTACCTGCGCGCGCTGGGCAGCCTCGGCCGCTTCCGCGCGGAATCCTCGGCGCGGACGTGGCTGCTGAGCATCGCCCGCCGCGTCGTGGCCGACCACATCCGCGCCGCCCAGGCCCGCCCCCGCCCGGCGACCCTGGCCGACTGGCGGGTCGACGCGGGCCGGACCACCGAACGCACCGCGTTCGAAGAACGCGTCCTGCTCGACCACCTCGTCGCCGCCCTCGAACCCGACCGGCGGGACGCGTTCGTGCTCACCCAGACCCTGGGACTGTCCTATGCGGACGCCGCCGAGATCATCGGCTGCCCGGTCGGCACGGTCCGCTCCCGGGTCGCCCGGGCCCGCGACGACCTCGCGGCGGCGATGCGCGACACGACCGTGCGGCGGACCGCCGCCGGGTGAGTCACCCCTCCCGCTCCCCGGAACCGCCGAACGAACGCAGCCGCAGGCTGTTGGACACCACCAGCACCGAGGACAGCGACATGGCCGCGCCGGCGATGAGGGGGTTGAGCAGGCCGAGGGCCGCCAGCGGCAGTGCGGCCACGTTGTAGCCGAACGCCCAGGCCAGGTTGCCGCGGATGATCCGCAGCGTCCGGTCGGCGAGCCGGATCGCGTCCGGCACCACCCGCAGGTCCTCGCGCACCAGCACCAGGTCGGCCGAGCGCAACGCGATGTCGCTGCCGCGGGCCATCGCCATCCCGAGGTCGGCGGTGGCCAGGGCCGGGGCGTCGTTGATGCCGTCGCCCACCATCGCGACCCGGGCGCCGGTGGCCCGTAGCTCCTCGATCGCGCGGGCCTTGTCCGCGGGCAGGACCCCGGCGCGGACCTCGTCGACGCCGATCTCGGCCGCCACCGCCTGCGCCGCGACCTCGTGGTCGCCGGTGAGCAGCACCGTCCGCAGGCCCTGGGCGCGCAACGCGGCGACCGCGGCCGCGGCGGACGGCTTGACGACGTCGCGGACCTCGATCAGCCCGAGGGGTTCGCCGTCGACCGCGACCAGCACCGGCACGGCCACCCCGGCGGGCGTCCCGAACTCCGAGGGGATGCCTCGTTCGCCGAACAGCCGCGGGCTGCCGACGAGGACGACGTGACCGTCCACAGTGGCCTCGGCGCCCAGACCGGGAAGAGCGGTGAACTCGGAAATTCCGGGAAGCGACGGGAGTTCGGCTCGGGCGGCGCCGACGATGGCGGCCGCGATCGCGTGCTCGGAACCCGACTCGACCGCGCCGGCGAACCACAGCAGGTCGCCTCGGGTGCGGCCGGGCGCCGGGCGGCACGCGGTGACGGTCATCCGGCCGGTGGTCACCGTGCCGGTCTTGTCCAGCACGACGGTGTCGACCTTCCGGCTCGCTTCGAGGGCGTCCGGGCCCTTGATCAGGATGCCCAGCTGCGCGCCGCGGCCGACTCCGGCCAGCAACGCCGTCGGCGTCGCCAGGCCCAGTGCGCACGGGCAGGCGATGATCAGCACCGACACCGCCGCGGTGAAGGCGGCCCGGCCCGGGTGCCCGGTGAGCAGCCACGCGCCGAGGGTCGAAGCCGCCAGGACGAGGACGACGGGGACGAACACCGCGCAGATCCGGTCGACCAGCCGCTGCACGGACGCCTTGCGCGCTTGGGCGTGCTCGGCGAGCGCGGTCATCTGCGCGAGCTGGGTGTGGGTGCCCACGGCCGTCGCGCGGACCACCAGCCGTCCTTCGCGGTTCACCGACGCGCCGATCACGCGGTCACCCGGGGCCACCTCCGCGGGCACCGGCTCCCCCGTGACCGCGCTGACGTCCACAGTGGATCGTCCACTTTCGACGATGCCGTCGGCGGCGAACGCCTCCCCCGGCTTCACCACGAACCGGTCGCCGACGGCCAGCTCCCCCACCGGGACCAGCGCCTCGACGCCGTCGCGCAGGACGCGCACCTCCTTGGCGGCGAGGGCGTCGAGCGCGGCCAGCAGCCCGGCGGCGGTGCGCCGGGACCGGCTCTCGAAGTAGCGCCCGGCCAGCAGGAACGTCGTCACGCCCGCGGCGACGTCGAGGTAGATCGCGTCCGCGCCGGCCGCGGTCGGGCCGAACCCGACCCAGTACCCCGGTTCGTGGTCGCCGAACACCGTCGCCCAGGCCGACCAGCCGAAGGACGCCAGCACCCCGAGCGACACCAGGGTGTCCATATTGGACGACCGGTGCCGCAGGTTCCGCAGCGCCGCCCGGTGGAACGGCAGCGCCGCCCAGAACACCACCGGCACCGCGAGCGCGAGGCACAGCCACGGCCAGCCGGGGAACCGCAGCGACGGCACCAGCGCCAGGGTGATCGACAGGTTGCCCAGGGGCACGGCCAGCAACGCCGCGACGAACAGCCGCCGACGCAGGTCACGCACCCGGGTCAGGGTGAGGTCCTCGTCGTCCTCGCCACGGACGCGCGCGCCGTAACCCGCCTTGCGGATGCGCTCGACCAGCAGGTCGTCGCCGACCGCGGCGGGGACCTGCACGGTGGCGCGCTCGGTCGCGTAGTTGACCGACGCGCGGACGCCGTCGACTTTGTTCAGGGTGCGTTCGACCCGCGCCGAGCAGGCGGCACAGGTCATTCCGGTCACGGCCAGCTCGACCGTCCGGACCTCCCCGGCGACCGGGGTGGTGGTGGACATGCGGGTTCTCCTCAGTTTCTGCGGGCCGCGAGCTCGGCGAGCATCGCGTTGTAGGCGTCGAAGTCGCCCTCGCCGTGACGGTCGGCGCGGCGGGCCTTGCGTTCGTCGTCGCGCGCCCACTGCACGAGCAGCGCGACGACCAGCACCACCATCGGGATTTCCCCGCTCGCCCAGGCGATCCCGCCGCCGAGCCGCTGATCGGCCAGGAGGTCGCCGGCCCACGGCAGGGCGAGGTAGTGGTAGTAGGTGGCGGCGATCAGGGTCTGCTTGCTCATCAGGAGCACGCCGAAGAAGGCGTGGAACGGCATCACCGCGAAGAGCATCCCGAGCCGGGCCAGGTGCGGCAGCGGCCGCGGCGTCCGGTCGGCGCCGACCGCGACCCACGCGAACAGGTAACCCGTCCCCAGGAAGTGCAGCTTCATCAGCTGGTGCGCCCAGTGGTAGAGCATCGCCTGGCCGAACAGGTCCGAAAAGTACAGCGCGTAGAACGATCCGGTAAACAGGATCGCCGCGACCGCCGGGTGCGCGAAGAAGCGCGTGACCGGGGCGTGCAGCAGCGCGACCACCCACTCGCGGGCACCGGGGACGTCGCCGCGGGCCGGAAGGGCGCGCAGGGCGAGCGTGACCGGCCCGCCGAGCACCAGCAGCACCGGTACGAACATGTTCAGCGCCATGTGCGTCGCCATGTGCAGGCTGAACGTCCCCGGCGCGTAGACCCCGAGGCCGGACGACGTGCCGGCCACGACGATCGCCCACCCGGCGAGCCAGGCCGCCACGCGGCCGGGCGGCCAGTGGTCACCGCGGCGCCGCAGCCGCCGGACGCCGAGCAGGTAGGCCGTCACCGCGATCAGGGCGAGCGGGGCGAACAGGAGGTCCGGCCGCCAGTCCCCGAGCAGCCGGGCCAGGGTCCGGGGCGCGTCGAGGTCGTAGCCGAGGACGGTTTCCTGCACGGTCGCCGGGTGGTTCACGAACGACGGCGGCACGAGCAGGGTCAGCGCCGCCGAGCCGCCGGTGCCCAGGGCCAGCAGGAGCAGTTCCGCCACGGCCGGCCGGAAACCCGTCTGGCGCCGGCGCCACGCGGCGATGCCGAACCCGGCGGCGAGCAGCAGGACGGTCTCGACCGCGAGGACGAGCCCGTAGCGGCTCACCAGCCCGTCGGGGCGGGCGAGTGCGAAGCCGGAAACCACGCCCGACACGGCCGTCACCACGAAGCAGGTCAGCGACAGGCGGTGGTAGCGCCGCAGGACGAGATCCGCGGGTCCGCGGCGAAGCCGGGCCAGCAGGGCCACCGACGCACCGAGCCACGCGCTCGCGGCGAGCACGTGCCAGAACATCGCGTTGGTCGCGATGTCGTGCCCGGCGCCGACGGAGACGTGTCCCACGGCCACCAGGGGCAGCAACCCCACTCCGGCGACCGCTGCCGCGGCGACGACCGTGCGCCAGGCCATCGCCGGCCACGCCAGCGCCGTCGCCACCGCCGCCGCGGCCACGACGCACAGCCAGGCCTTCGGTTCTTCGGTGGCGCTGAAGGTCGGCAGGAACACCTCGGGCCGCAGGACGCGGGACACCGGCAGGCCCGCGGCGACCGCCGTCGAGAACGGCACCGCGACCACCGCGGCGGCCAGCCAGCAGGCCGCACAGCCCGCGGCGAACCGGCTCGCCCCGAAGGCGTCCGCCGACAACGAGCCGCCCCGGCGGCCCGGCGCCACGAACGCGGCGAACACCAGGCCGCCGAAGCAGCCGGCCGCGGCCGCGTCGGCGGCGAACCGGACGACCGCGAACCCGTAGGTGGTCAACGGCCCGGGATCGGCGTTGCCCACGGGCGCGTAAACATCGCCCGCGGTGGCGACGACGAGCAGCACCAGGGCGAGCCCGGCCACCACCGCCGTCACGACCGCGGCGCGGAACCGGGACGTCGTCACCCCTCAGCCGTCGGACCGGACCCGGCCGCGGTTCCCGCGGGTGAGCCAGCCCACAGTCCACTGAGGACGATCAGGCCATGGTCAGCAGCATCAGCGCCATGCCCAGCGCCATCACGCCGTTCGCGCCGCTGCCGAGGCTGCGCAGCGGCGGCCGGGACACCCGCGCCTCGTCGATCGCCCGGGCCAGGAACACCAGCCCGGCCACGGCGAACACGACCACGAGCACCAGCGCGACGGTCGTGACGTCCGCGGGCGTGCTCCCGGCGGCGCCGGACACGGCCATCGCCATCCCGGCGTGGCCCGGCATCTCCATCGTCCCGCCGGGCCCGGCCATCCCGGCCATCGCCCGCGGCATCACGAACACCATCCACGCCATCGCCGCCATCATCACGACGTGGTAAAGCGCCGCCCGGCGGCCGCCGTGGTCCCCGTGTGCCGCCCCGGTGACCACGGTGACGGCGAACCACAGCGCCGCGAGGGCGAAGAACACCGTCTGCGGCCAGCGGGCGAAGCTCATCGTCGCCGGCCACGCCATCGCGACCATCGCCACGCACATCACGACGTGCAGCACGTCGCCGGCGCGCTCCCCCGCGGTCCGGTCCTGCAGGCACCGGTAGGCGCAGAACGCCCCGGTCAGCGCGAACAGGGCCGTCACGATCCAGCGCAGGCCTTCCGCGGTGATCATGCCGCCACCTTCCGCCGCCGGGCCTCGAGCAGGCCGTCCACGATGAGGAAACCCAGCAGCGACAGGCCGAACAGCGGCAGGTAGTAGCCGACGACGGCGACCACAACCAGCGCCGGGGCCAGCGCCCGCCCGGGGATCTTCCGCCACGTGGCCCGGGCCGGTGGCCGTCCGGCGCGGGCTTCCCCGCGCGTCGGCCGGCGCAGCCACCACATCCGGTAGCCCCAGCCGATCACCGCGATCAGCGCGACCGCCAGCAGCGTCAGCACGATCTGGTTCCAGATGCCGAAGAGGAAGCCCATGTGGGCGTCGATTCCCCATTTGCTCAGCTTTGCCGCGAAGTTGTAGTCGGCGAACCGCAGCGTGTCGGTGACGGTCCCGGTCGCCGGGTCGACAGCCATCGAATCGGCCCGCGTCGGCCAGCTGCGGCCCGTCTGCGCCACGACATAGCCCTTGCCGGGCCCGGCCGGCGGCCGCACTTCGACCGGCCCGGTCAGCCCGGCCTGCACCGTCGCTTCGCGAGCGCCGTCGAAACCGATGTCCCGGCCGCTCGACGCGGGCACGGTCGCGGACACCGACGGAGTGGTCCAGTCCAGCTGCGTACGCAACTCGCTGATGCTGTTCCCGGCGTACTCCGACCACGTCAGGCCGGTGGCCGAGAGGAACAGCAGCCCGATCGCCAGGACCAAACCGGTCCGGCCGTGCCAGGTCAGCAATTTGGCGCGCCGGCTGGCGGCGGCGGCCCGCTTGCGGCGGACCCGCCCGAACCAGAGCGCGAGCCCGGCCAGCACGACCCCCCAGAGCCAGCTGGCCGCGAGTTCGCTGTACAGCCGCCCGAAATCGCCGAGGTGCAGGCTGCGGTGCAGGACGTCGATCCAGGCGCGCACCGGCATCGCCTGGCCGGAGCCGTAGGTTTCCAGCTGGCCGCGGACGTCCCCGGTGTGCGGGTCGACGAAGACCGTCCAGTGGAAGCTGGGTTCGAGGCCGGGGCGGTCGAAGATCACCTGGGTCGTGTCGGTCGGGGTGGGGCCGGGACGGACGCCGGTGAGGGTGCCGTCGGGCACGAGGGCTTTCGCCGTCGCGGCCTGCTGGTCCAGCGGAATCGTGGTGGCCGCGGCCGGGACGTGCAGTTCGTGGTCGTAGACGGCTTGTTCCGCCTGGGGCGCCCAGACGTAGGCGAGCCCGGTGATCGCGGCGATGAGCAGGAACGGCCCGACGAAGACGCCCGCGTAGAAGTGCAGGCGCAGCAGCAGCGGCCGGATCCCGGCCCAGCCGAGCCGAGGTTCGGCCGGGCTTTCCCGCTCCGGCGTGAGCTGTTCCGCGTTCTGGTCGATCGACATCGAGCTCCCTTCAGCCACCGCCCTGGTGAAAGAGTCGGCCCGGGAGCGCCGCTGGTTCCCGGCAACCGGGTGACCCGGCTCACCGCCCCCAGCTCTGGGGAGCCACGGGCCGGCCCGGCGGCGATTTCTTGTCGGGAACTTCGCCCGGCGGGCAGCCGACCACTGGTGCGCGGGGATCACGCGGCCGGGGCCGCTCCGCGCACCAGGGCCGGCGGCGCCAGGGGTTCTTCACTCCTGAGGCTCCCGGATCGCCGCCGGCCCGCTCAGCCCGCCGGGGCGAGCACCGCGTCCAGGACGCCGGATTTCACGTCGGCGACGAGCACCGCCAGCTGTTCGCGGCTCATCTCGATCCGCTGCCCGAAGTCGTCGGTGATCACCACCTCGCGTTCCGCGGGCGCACCGTCGGCCAGGAACAGCTCCGGGCACCCGCAGTTGCACTGGCCGCAGAACGTCGCGACGTGCCGCAGGCCGGAACCAAGCTCGGACATGGTGATCAGCTCCTCGTCGGTCGATCCCCTCACCCGGTAGTCGGCCGGCAGACGCCTTCGGTTCCCGCCGATCTCAGGCCGCGTGGCGGCCGGTGGGTCGCTGCGGAAACCGGCGCCGCTGCGGCCGGTCGCCGGATCCGAGCTCGGGAGCGTCCGAGGCGCTCGTGTCCGCACCGCCCGGCGCCGGGAGGCGGTCGGCCGATGGGGGTGCGGTCTGCCGCGTGTGCTGCCTGCGCACCGCGAACAGCAACGCGACCCCCACGACCACCAGCCCGTGCGACGCCACCCGGTCGAACGCCACCTGCCCGGTCGACAGATCGACCCCCGACACGAGACCGAGCACCACCACGAACCCACCCAGCGCGGGCAGCAACCCCGAAGCGGTCGCCGGGCGCAGCGCGGCCCACAGCAATCCGATCCCCACCGCGACGTTCCAGGCCGCGCTCTCGTTGCCCAGGTGCACCGCCGCGGCGAGGCCGCCATGACCCGCGTGGCCGACGTCCGCGCCCAGCAGCTCGGCCAGCCCGAGGCCGCTCTGCACCAGGGCCACCAGGCCCAGCGCCAGCCGCAGACCCCACCGCTGCGGCTGCGGCGCGGGCACCTCGGCCAGGATGCGGGCCGTCAGGTCGGGGACCTGTGGCGCTTCCCGGACCAGGGTCAGGCGGCGCAACGCCATCGCGCGCTCCTGCCAGGCCCGGCACTCCGGGCACCCGGCCAGGTGCCGGTCGAGCAGTTCGTCCGGCACCGCCGGCTGCTCGCTGTCGATCCGGGCCGAAATCGATTCGCGCAGTTCGGAGCAGTCCACACCCCAATAGTCGCCCACCGGGCGGTCCCGGTTCCCGCGGGTGTCGGCTACCGTGTCCGATCGTGACTTCCGGCAGGGACCGCGACGACGAGCGGATCACCGCGCTCGCCTTGGCCGCCGTCCGCGGCGACCAGGGTGCCTTCGAGGCGTGGGTGCGGGCGACGCAGGCCGACGTGTGGCGCTTCGTGACGCACCTCAGCGACGCGACCACCGCCGACGACCTCACCCAGGAGACCTACGTCCGCGCCGTCACGGCGCTGGCCCGGTTCGCCGGCCGCTCCTCCTCCCGCACCTGGCTGCTGTCCATCGCCCGCCGCGTCGTCGTCGACCACTTCCGCGCCCGCTCGGTCCGCCCGCGCTCGTCCGGCCAGGAGTGGGAAGCCGCCGCCGAAGCCGAGTCCGCCCGCCGCACCGGCCGCGGGTTCGAGGACCTCGTCGAGCTGGGCCTGCTCCTCGACGACCTCGACCCGCAGCGCCGGGAGGCCATCGTGCTCACCCAGGTCCTCGGGTACTCCTACGCCGAAGCCGCCGAGATCTGCGACTGTCCGATCGGGACGGTCCGGTCCCGGGTCGCCCGCGCCCGCGAAGACCTCCTCGCCGCCCGGGACGAACGGGACAACGCCGTCTGAGCCCGTTCTGCGCCACCCGCGGTCGGGAGCCGGGGAACCCGGAAGGCCGGCGGTGGCAAAGAGGGGCATGACATCGTTGCGTGCCGTGGGAGACAGCGATCCGCCGGTGGCCGGGTTGCCGGGGTCGGACGCGGAGCTGGTGGCCGGGAACGCCGAGCAGTTCGGCGTGGTGTTCGATCGGTACGCGGGGGTGCTGCACCGGTACTGCGCCGGCCGGGTCGGGGCGAGGTGGCGGAGGACGTCGTCGCCGACGTGTTCTGCGTGGCGTTCGAGCAGCGGGACCGGTACGACGCCGGCCGGGTGAACGCCCTGCCCTGGTTGTACGGGATCGCGACCAACCTGGTGCGGCGCCGGTGGCGGCAGGAGGTCGCGCGGTACCGCGCCATGGCGAAGGTGGTGCCGCCCCTTGCCGGCGGTGACGAGCCCGCGCAGCGGGCCGTCGAGCGCACCGATGCCGCCGAGTACGTGCGGCTGATCACTTCGGCTCTCGAACGGATGCCGAGCGCGTCGACGTCCAGGACGGCGAACAGGCTGAGCGGAACGCCGTTGTGCTCGGGCCACGGCGTGCCGGGGTCCAGCAACGCCGGACCGCCCCACCTGCCCAGGCCGGCCGCGGGGCGGCCCGGCTGCACCGGACGCAGCCCGAAGCCGGGTTCCGCCAGGGCTGCGACCTGGGTCCCGACGAGCTCGCCCAAGTGCTCGACGCACAGCTCCCGCACCCTCGCGCAGGCTTCCGCGAAGCTCACCGGCGCACCCTCCGGCGGTAGCGGATCAGGCTCGCGACGACCAGGGCGAACAGGACCAGCGCGAGGCCGCCCACCACGAAGGAGATGACGGCGGTGGTGCGGGTGTCGCCGTTGCGCTCGGGGTCTCCGGGGTCGTAGTTGATCTCGAATCTGTCCCCGACGTGGGCGTTGTAGGGAATGGCCCGTTCGGTGTGGTAGGTCCGGGCGCCGACAGTGAAGACCGCGTCGCCGGTGCTGCAGGCGTTGTCCGCTGTCGCGGTGTGGCAGGCGACGACCGTCGCGGTGGCGGACGCGGGCTCGCTGGGCGCCTGCTGCCACTTGACCACGCCGATCGCGAGCAGAGCCACCGCGAGACCGCCGGACAGCACCGCGCCGACGACGAAGGCCGGCCAGTTGAAGCGTTCAGGCCTGCGCCGGGACGGCCCCGGGTGACGCTTGCGGCTCTGGTTCACCGGTCCACGATGTCATGACCCGCTCGCTCCCGGCGGCGCTCCCCCGGGTGGCGTAATCCGTCAGTTTCTGCCCGGAGTGCGCCGCGACGGTGTTAACTTCCGTCCGTCATCCGCTGCCCGAGCGAGGTGTTCGAGTCACAGTGACACTGCACACGGACAAGTTCGCCGCCTACCTGCGCATGCTGAAAGACCGCAGCGGGCAGGGCTATGAACGGCTCGGCAAACAGGCCGGGGCCAGTGGCTCCAGCCTGCACCGGTACTGCTCCGGCAAGAGCGTCCCCGCCGACTACCGCGTCGTCCACTCGTTCGGCAAGGTCTGCGGCGCCTCCCCGGCGGAACTGCGGGAACTGCACCAGCTGTGGGCCCTGGCCGACGCCGGCCGCGTCGACGAAGCCGAGCAGGCCGGGACCGGTGCGGACGCCGCGCCGCCACGCCGGCGGCGCGCCTACGCCGCGATCGCCATCGCGGTCGTGGTGCTGCTGGCGGCCGGTCTGGTCTGGCTCACCGCCGACGCGTCCCCGCCGGCGCCCGGCCGGTACGCCGACCGGACGCTGTTCTCCCCGGGGTGCCAGCCGCCGGTCAGCATGGGGCAGCACGACGAATGCGTCACCGAGGTGCAGAACCTGCTGGTCGCGGCCCAGGGGCGGCTCTCGGTCGACGGCTCGTTCGGACCGGAGACGCTGCGCCGGGTCACCGCGTTCCAGGTGCTGGCGGGCCTGCCCGCCCGCGGGGTGGTCGACGAGGCCACCAAGACCGCGTTGTACGACCGCCGGACCAGCATGGCGACCTGGCCGGCGGCCATGGTGGAGCAGCGGGTCCGGGCCGTGTTCACCGAAGCGCCGGACACCGCGGTCGCCATCGCGCGCTGTGCCTCGTTCCTCGATCCGCTCTGGGTGCTGCCGAACACGAACGGCAGCCGCAACTGGGGCGTCTTCCAGATCTCCGACGCCCGCCTGCTGGAGCTGGGCGGCTCGCCGCGGCAGGCGTTCGACCCCGTCTGGAACATCGACGCGGCGCACCGCCTGTGGAGCGTGCGCCACGACTTCCACGACTGGCCGGCCTGTTCGGCGGCGCTGACGGACCCGAAGCCGCACTGAGCACGGCCGGGCGCCGGGAATCCCCAGGTCCCCCGGCGCCCGCCGCCGGATCAGACGGTGCCGTTCTCCCACCACCACGACCGGCCGAGGTCGGCCCGGCTGTCGACGTGCTGGTGGTCGGTGTTGTAGGTCTCCAGTCCGGAGAACCCGCACGTCTCGGCCTTCTGGTAGACGGTCTTGTTGGCCACGCCCGGCACGTTCAGGTCGGCCGCGGTGCCGTACAGGTGCATGCTGTCGCTCGCGCCGCCGATCTCCGCGTTGTGCGCGATGCTGCGGAACCCGGAGTTCACCGTGATCGGCTTGTTCCCGAGCTTCTTGCGCAGCGCCTCCAGCTTGTACATGCAGCGCCGGGCGTTCTCCTTGGCGGTGGCCGCGCTGACCTTGCCGCCGTTGAAGGTGCCGCTGTCGCGGTCGGTGAACTCGCTGAAGTTGAAGTGGACGGTCGACCCGTCGCTCTGCTCCAGCGCGTTGAGCGCGGCCTGGGTGGCCGGACCGACCTGGGCGTCCGCGCCGAGGCCGTAGGCCGACTGGAACCGGCGGACGGCCGCCGCGGTGCCGGGCCCGAACTCGCCGTCGATCGAGACGCGGCTCTGGGCCGCGTGGTCGGCCGCCCAGCCGGCGACCCGGATCTGGAGCTCGGTGACGTCGGCGCCGGTGCTGCCCTCCTTCAGCGTGCGGGACCACGGGTAGGCCTGGGCGGTGCCGGTCAGCAGCAGCGGGCTCACGGCGGCGGCCGCGCCGAGCACCACCGCGCCGCGGAGCACCGAACGGCGGCTCATGGGAAGACTCATTCTCGTCCTTTCCTAGCGGGGATTCAGCGGTTGGCGAGCTGGTCGAGGTCGGCCTGGGTGCCGTTGAAGACGTCGCCGGTGGCCGGCGCGGGGATGCCGGCGGGGATGGCCGCGTCGGTGTACTGCCACATCAGCCAGGTCTTCGAGCCGGCGGGCAGCGCGGGCTGGGTGACGGACTGCCGGTAGTCCGCGAGCTGCATCGGGTAGGCCGAAAACGCCGTGGTGCCGCCCAGGCACGCGTCCAGGAACGACTTCTGGGTGTAGATGATCGGGGTCCGGCCGAACGCCGCCTGGACCTTGTCCAGCCACGCCTTGGCGTCGGCGACGGTGACGTGCGGCGGGCACCCGCCGGAGCCGTCGTCCTTCCACTCCAGGTCGAACACGGGCGGCAGGTCACCGGCGCGCTTGCCGGTGTAGCCGGTGGCCTTCACGGCGGCGATGAACCGGTCGGCCTGCGCGCCGCCGGTGCCGGCCGCGGTGCCCGTGTAGAAGTGGTAGGGCCCCACGGCCAGGCCGGCGTTGCGCGCGGCGGGCAGGTCGGTGGCCAGGTAGTCGTCGGTGACGTTGAGGCCGCGCGTCGCTTTGACGGTCGCGAACTCGACTCCGGACGCCTTGACCGCGGCCCAGTCGATCGGCGCGCCCCCGGGGTGCTGGTACTTGGCCGTGTCGACGCCGTCGATCGGGTGCCCGGCGGGCTTCGGCGGCGTGCAGTAGGTGTTGCGGCCGGACCAGTCGGTGACCTTCGCCCAGGTGGTGGGCCCAGCGATGCCGTCGGCACTGGCGTTGACGCAGTGCTGGAACTGGATCACCCGGGTGCGGGTGCCGTCGCCGAACTGCCCGTCGATCGTCAGCGGCGGGTAGTGCCCCGGCTCCATGGCGAGGTTGAGCCGGCACTGCAGTTCCTCGACGTCGGTGCCGCTGGAGCCGCTCTGCAGGGTCGGGCGGGCGGTGGACAGGCCGCACACGACGCTCTGCGCGGCGCCGGCGGTCCCTTGGGTGGCGCACTGGCGCGGCCTCGCGGCCCAGGAGTTGAGCGCGGCCCAGGTGTTCGGCCCGATCCGGCCGTCCACGCTCAGGGCGGCGCACTTCTGGAAGACGCGGACCCGCGCGTCGGTCGCCGGGCCGAAGGAGCCGTCCGCGCCGATGGGCGGGTACCGGCTCGCCTTGGTCGCCAGGTTCAGTTCGCACTGCGCCTCGGCGACCGCGGCGCCGGTCGCCCCTTGTTCCAGGGTGGGCCGGCTGGTGGTGTGCCCGCACACCGCACCGGGTTCGGCCGCGACCGCGGCTGCGGCGGGGACCACCAGCAGTACCGCGACGGCCAGAGCGAGTCTTTGCATGGCGAGAAGGCTGGCAGCGGCCGGGCCGCCGATCGCCCTCCGGCGGCCGACCCGGGACGCCGGGACGGTCCCACCCCGCCGGACCAGCGGGAACGCCACTCCCCTGGGACGCGGCGGGGACGCCGGGCCGGCTCAGCCCCGCGGCACGCCGAGGGGTCGACCGGCCGCCGCGACGCCTGCGTACTTCACCTCGGACTGCCGTCGCGGCGGTCCCCGAGTTCGGGGGCGACGGGCGGCCGGGCCGGCGCGGAAATCCTCGCCGGCCGCGTCGCCCGGGACACGCGACGCGGTCCCCGCCGGGCGGCGGGCCACCTGGCCTCCCGCCGCCGCGGCAAGCGACCCCCTCGGAGACGAACCCCGTCAACGCCCGTCGTTGAGCTCCCCGATGCTGCGGCGCACGACGGCACGCAACGCCGGCTCGCGAGTGTCGGCGGCACTGGCCGTCGCCACGTGACCGCCGGTGACCGGGCCGGCCACCGGGAAGACGCGCTCCTCGCCGGGCAGGGGCACGCCCGGGCAGGTGACCGAGCCCGGCCGGGAGTTCGCCGTCAGGAAGACGTTGACCATGCCGTCGACGCACGGGTTGCCGCCCAGGGCGTACTGGCCGTGGAACGCGGCGTCGTCGACCGACACCAGCGGGACCCCGGCGGCGCGGACCGCCGAACGTGCCTGCTCGTAGCCGGTCTGCGGGTCGAACTCACCCTGGACCACCAGCACGTTCGCCGCCGCCTCGGGCGGCAGCCCGGCCAGGGCCTGCCGAGGCCGGTCGGACCAGAACCCGCACGGCTCGGTCAGCCCGTAGGCCCAGCCGAAGATCGGGTACTGCGGGCCCTGCCGGTCGGACAGGCGCCGGTACCAGCCGGCGGACCTGGTCGGCTGGTCTCCGCACGCCACCGCGTAGCGCGTCCCGGAAACCTTGCGGTAGTCCGGTTCCGCCGCCGCCAGCCCGGCGGCGACGTCGGCGCTGGTCAGCTGGGCCAGGCGCTTGCCGAACACGGCCGTCGACCAGGTGTCCAGCTGCCCGGCGAGGGCGGCCGGGGGCTGGACCGGCTTGCCGTCCAGCTCCCCCGCGCCGGCGACGAGCACAGCGGCGACGAGGATCCAGCGGATTTCGTTGCCGTTGCCGACGAACAGGGCGTCGAACTGGTCCGGGGCGACGCCGTGCCCGGCGTAGAACCCGCGCAGCCGCTCGATCTTCTGCTTCACCTCGGCCGGCGAAGCGCCCAGCTGATCGGGGAACTGCCGGGCCAGCCACGGGACGAAGACCTCGTCGGTCTGCCGCTGCCCGATCTTCGGGAACGCCTCGAAGTCGGCCTGGAGCCGGCCTTCGAAGTCGACGCTGGAATCGAGCACCACCTTGCCCGCGCGGTTCGGGAACAACGACGCGTACTTGGCACCGAGCCAGGTGCCGTAGGAGTACCCGAGGTAGTTCAGCTTCTCGTCCCCGAGCAGGGTCCGGATCAGGTCCATGTCGTGCGCGGTCTGCCACGTCGTGACGAACGGCGCGACCGCGTCGCTCTGGCAGGCCTCCGCGATCGCCCGCGGTGTCTTCTGGTGCTCGGCGATGCTCGCCGCCGAGCGGTCCCGCGCGTCGAGCGGGCCCTGCGGCAGCCGTCCCGCCGGGACCTGGCAGACGAACCCGGCGTCGGTGGTCCCTTCGTGCCCGGTGCCGCGCGGGTCCATGCCGATGATGTCGTACCGCTCGTTCACGCTCGGCTCGAGGCCGGCCAGCGCACCCGCGAGGGAACTGCCCTGCCCGCCGGGGCCACCCGGGTTCACCAGCAGTGCGCCGAGGCGCTCGCCCGTTGCCGCGACGCGGCTGACGGACACGCTCAGGTCCACTCCGGAATCCGGGTTCGCCCAGTCCCGCGGCACGGTGATCACCGCGCATTCGGCCGGCTTCGCCCCGGCGGTGACCGGGAACGGGCACGCTCCCCAGGTCACCTGCTGTTCGGCGTAGCGGTCCGGCGTGGCCGCGGCGGCGGTGCCCGCGGGAACCGCCGCCGCCAGCACGACGGTGACCAGAAACCGGCTCGCTGTCTTGTTTTTCACGTGACGCCCCTCGTCCGGGTGAATGATCAACCCGGAGTATGGCGCGCATTCCCGGCGCCGGGATCAACCAAAAGTACGAGGACCGGCCCGCACCACGAGGGTCCGCGCCACCAGGTCGCCGATCCGCTGCCGCCGCCGGGAAACCGCGATGCTGACGACGGCCACCAGCCCGAGCAGCAACCCGTCGACCGTCATCAGCAGCCACCGGATCACGTAGGCACGCGCCCTGGGCGGCCCGCCGCGCAGGGTTTCCACCCGCAGCCCCATGACGAGCATGCCCGGCGTGACCCCGCCGCGGCGCAACGGGATCCAGATCTGGATCACCGCGTCACAGGCGTAGTTCACCGCGAAGAACGTGATGACCGGACCCCACAGGATCACCTTCGGCGGCACCCACCCCCACTGCAGCAAGGGAATCACGACGAGGCCGGCCGCGAGCGCGGCGAACACCCCCACGCCGGTGGCGAGCGCCTGGTCCAGCCCCGCTTGCACCACCCGGCGTCCCGCCATCCGCAGCCGCTCCGGCAGTTCTCCGGGCGCGTCCCGCCCACCGGCCGAGGTCATCCCAGCAACCCGCGCTGCCACGCCCAGACGGCGATCTCCGTGCGGTTCCGGAGTTCGAGCTTGCGCTGCACGCTCGCCAGGTGCGTCTTGACCGTCGAGAGGGAGACGCGCAGGTCGTCGGCGATCTCCGCGTTGGTCCGGCCGCGGGCGACCGCGAGCACCACATCGGACTCGCGGTCGGTCAGCAGGCCCGGTGTCCCCTGCGCGCGCTGCCGCGCCTTCTCGGTGAACCGGGCCAGCAGGCGCACGGTCACCGACGGCGACACCATCGCCTCGCCGCCGGCCGCCGCGCGGACCGCGTCCACCAGCAGCTGCGGGCCGGCGTCCTTGAGCAGGAACCCGCTGGCGCCGCCGAGCAGGGCGGCGTAGACGTTTTCGTCCGCGTCGTAGGTCGTCACCACCACCACGCGCAGCGGTTGCGCGACGCCCGGCCCGGCCAGCAGTTCGGTGGCCCGCAGACCGTCCACTTTGGGCATCCGGATGTCCATCAGCGTGACGTCCGGCCGCAGCTGCCGCGCCAGCCGGACGGCGGTCTCCCCGTCGGCGGCTTCGGCGATCACCTCGATGTCCGGCGCGGCGTCCAGCACCAGCCGGAACCCGGTGCGCACCAGCACCTGGTCGTCGGCGACGAGCACCCGGATGGTCATCAGAGCCCCCTCGGCAAGGCGTCGAAGGGCGCGTCCTCGCCGGCGAGCGGGAGCCGCGCCGCGACCCGCCAGCGCGCCCCGGGTTCCGGCCCGGCGGTCAGGCTGCCGCCGAGCATGGTGAGCCGCTCGGTCATGCCGATGATCCCGAACCCGCCGGGTGCGGCCCGGCCCGGCGCGGCGACCCCGTCGTTGCGCACCTCGAGCACGAGCTCGTCGGCCTCGACGCGGGCGGAGACGACCACCTCGGTCGCGGCCGGCGCGTGCCGGCGGGCGTTGGTCAGCGCTTCGGTCACGACGCGGTGGACGGTCGTGGCCACCTGGGCCGGCACCGGCAGCTGGTCCAGTTCTTCGGCGACGTCCACGCGAGCCGAGGAGCCGGCGGCCGCGCGCACCGCGTCGCCGAGCGCGGCACCGGACAGCAGGGGCACGTCGCGGGTGTCCCGCAGCATCCCGACCAGCCGGCGCGCGGCGGCCAGTGCCGCACCGCCGGCTTCCTCGATCTCGCGGTAGACCGCCGCATGCCCGCCGACGTCCGCGTTCGCCTCGGCGATCGCCCGGGCGGCCTGCACGCGGACGACGATCCCGCTGACGTGGTGGGACACCAGGTCGTGCAGTTCCCTGGCCAGCTGCAGGCGTTCCTGGCCGCGCACCCGGTCCAGCGCGGCCCGCTGCCGGGCGTCGGCCGCCCGCAGGATCAACCCGACGCCGAGGCAGGCGCCCCAGTACGCCGCGGCCGCCACCGCCAGCAGCGTCTCCGGCTCGCCGGCGCCGTAGCGGAGCAGCGGCGCGGCGATCATCACCGCCCCGAGGGCCGGCGCCAGCGCGGCCGCGTGCCTCGGTTCGAGCTTGCGGCCGGCGGCGGCCGTGAGCAGCCCGGCGGCCACGATCTCGGCGAACGGCGGCTGGCTCCGGGCGTGCGCGGTGATCACCACGACCGTGCTGAGCGCCGACAGCGCGGCGACGACGCTCCCCAGCACGCCGACGTGGCGGGGGAAGCGCCGCCGCAGCACGGCCAGCACCGGGATGGCCGTCCCCGTGGAAGCCAGGAGCCCGGTGAGCGGCGCCGCCCAGCCCCCGCTGCCGCCGGGGACGCGCAGCACCAGCACCACGTCGGCGACGATCGCCGCGACCAGCACGGCGAGCTCGGTGCCGAGCATGCCGCGCCGGGCCCGTGCCCCCGCTCTCCGCATGGCCGTCATGATCTCGCGCCCCGGCTCAGCCCGCGCGCCGAACCCCGGCGAGGTAGCGGTTGGACGGCGTCAGGTAGCTGAGCACCGTCGCGACGACGGCCACCCCGCAGCTCAGGTAGCCCGCCCACGACGGTTCGGTGGTGAGCAGCGACGCCGCCTGCAGCAGGGTGAAGACGGTCAGCGTGACGCGCGCCCAGTTGCGGCCGGCCTTGAGCTTGAACGACAGCCACAGGTAGACCAGCGCGATGACCACGGCGATGGCGACCGGAACGGCCTGCGCGACCAGCGTGAGCCGGTCGAGCTGCTCCGGCGCCAGCGTGGGGTTGGTCCGCCGCAGAGCCGCCGCGATCTCGTCGCGCGCGCTGAGGACGAGCAGCCCGCCGGCGATCGCGGACACGGTGGACACCAGGAAGCCGAAGAAGGCGGCGATGATCGTGCTGGGCGGGTTTTCCCGCGCGGTTTCGGTAGTCATATCGGAAAGTTAGGACGCACCGCGCCCCGATACCGGCTGAGGCGAGCCCGTCTCGTACTTTCGGCCGAGGCACTCGTCCGCTCCGCCCGACCGGCCACGTTCCGCGAGACTGCAGTGCGACTGCAGTGCCCGCTGCCAGGCTCCCCGGCGACAGCAGGTCGATCTTGACGAGGGGACACGCACGATGACGGGCAAGACGTGGATCAGGGGAATCGCGGTGGCCGTGGCCGCGGCGGCGTTGCCGGTGGTTCTGGCCGGCCAGGCCGGCGCGACGACGACCGCGTTCCCCAACGACTCGTGGGACATCAGCAACGACGTCTCCCCGCTCGGGCTGAGTTCCGGCGGGGTCATCTGGAGCAATCGGAGCGCCGTCCTGCAGGGCAGCGTGCAGGATTTCGGCGGCAACTTCGCCACCAGGGTCTACTTCACCGCGTACGCCGGTGACACGAAGGTCGACGGCGACGGGCGCACCGCGGGCCCCGGCAAGACGGTGCCGTTCAACTTCTCCGTCGGCGATCCCGACCGGGTCGGCGGGTTCGACCGCCTCTCCATCCAGGTGTGCGAGCTCGGCGCGGACGGGCCGCAACTCTGCAGCCCCGGCGTCAACCTGCACCGGGACGACCTGGGCGAACGCCGGGTCTGGCGCCCGTAGCCTGCGCCCACCCGGTGTACCGAGCCGAGCGAAGGAAGAAATCGCCATGAAAACCCGGACCATTCTCGCCGGCGCGCTGCTGAGCGCCGCGGCCGTGGTGACGACCGCGGCGCCCGCCAGCGCGGCGACGAACCCGTACACCGCGGCCGAAGTCTGCGGCAGCGGCTACCGCGTCATCTCCTCGAAGCCGGCCAAAACCGACGCCGGACGCGAGTACGGCGGTGTCTACCTGCTCTACAAGTCCGGCGGCTACAACTGCGTCGTGACCATCAAGTGGACGTCCATCGGGGTGGCCAGCGACACGATGGCCGCGCTGTACCGGGATTCCGAGGACCACAGCCGGAACCTGATCGACCAGGGGAACTTCAAGTACTACGCGGTCGTGCGCGGCTACGCGCCCGACTGCATCAGCTACGCGGGCTGGGTCGGCGACGCCGTCGCCACCAGCGGGTGGGGTTGGTGCGACTGAACGCTCACGCGGCAGATTCGCCGTCATGAGCGATCCGAATCCCCGTACGAAGGCCGCCGGGTGCTGAGGGTCTTGGGGGTCGGCGCGGCCGGGGCCGTTCTCGCTGCCTGCGGGAGCGGGTCCGGCGGCGCCGGAAACTGAAAGTTTCAGCGGGAAAAGCCTCCTCCGCGGCAGTTGTGTTAGCGTTCACACTCCACCGTCACTGCCGATGGGGGTTTCCGTTGCCGCACGCGCAAGCACGCCGAACCAAGCGCTCACCAGGTCCTTTGTGGACGGTCTGCGCACTGATCGCCGCCCTCTTCTCCCTCGCGACGCCGTCGAGCGCCGCCGCCGCGCCGGCGCCGATCACCAAGCCGCCGATGGGCTGGAACTCCTGGAACTCCTTCGCCGGGGCGATCGACCACGCCGTCATCGAGCAGCAGGCGGACGCGCTCGTGTCCTCCGGTATGAAGGATGCGGGCTACGAGTACGTCAACATCGACGACGGCTGGTGGACCGGCAGCCGCGACGCGAGCGGCAACATCACCGTCGACACCGCCAAGTGGCCCGGCGGGATGTCCGCCATCACCGCCTACATCCACAGCAAGGGCCTGAAGGCGGGCATCTACACCGACGCCGGCCGCAACGGCTGCGGCTACTACTACCCCACCGGACACCCCGCCTACCCCGGCACCGGCGCCGAAGGCCACTACGACCAGGACTTCCTCCAGTTCTCCCGCTGGGGCTTCGACTACGTGAAGGTGGACTGGTGCGGCGGCAACGCCGAAGGGCTCAACGCCCGCACCGCCTACACCCAGATCAGCGACTCGATCTCGCGCGCCACCGC
Organism: Amycolatopsis sp. NPDC003861; assembly: GCF_053605405.1. Taxonomy (NCBI): domain Bacteria; kingdom Bacillati; phylum Actinomycetota; class Actinomycetes; order Pseudonocardiales; family Pseudonocardiaceae; genus Amycolatopsis; species Amycolatopsis sp. NPDC003861. The sequence continues at coordinate 17,837 of NZ_JBSGJD010000046.1, read as the reverse complement.
CCAGACCGGGCGCCCGATGACCTTCTCCGTCTGCGAATGGGGCGGCAACCAGCCCTGGAACTGGGCGCCCGGCATCGCCAACCTGTGGCGGACCAGCGGCGACATCATCTACTGGGGCGAGCGGCCGTCGATGTCGAAGATGCTGGCCAACTTCGACGCCGCACAGCACCCGAGCGCGCAGAGTCCCGGCCACTACAACGATCCCGACATGCTCATCGCCGGCCTGCCCGGCTTCTCCGACGCGCAGAACCGCACCCACCTGAGCCTGTGGGCGATCTCCGGCGCGCCGCTGATCGCGGGCAACAAGCCCAGCGACATGAGCGCGGCCACCCGCGCGACGCTGACCAACCGCGAGATGATCGCCATCGACCAGGACTCGCTCGGCCGTCAGGGCACCAAGGTCGCCGAGGACGCCTCGGGCCTGCAGGTCTACCAGAAGGTGCTGTCCGGCACCGGCCGCCGGGCCGTCGTCCTGCTCAACCGCACCGGCTCGGCCGCCACCATCACCGCCCGGTGGTCGGCACTGGGCCTGTCGGGCTCGGCGGTCGTCCGCGACGTCTGGGCCGGCACCGACCGCGGCACCTTCACTTCGAGCTACGCCACCACCGTCGGCGCCGGCGAGGCGGCCCTGCTCACCGTCACCGGCACCGACGGCACACCCCCGGGGGGCGGCGGGCCGATCACCGGCAAGCAGTCCGGCCGCTGCCTCGACGTGCCCAACGCGACCACCGCCAACGGCACCCAGCTGCAACTGCTGGACTGCCAGGGCGGCCCGGGCCAGACCTGGACCCGGACGGCGAGCCGCCAGCTGACGGTCTACGGCAACAAGTGCCTCGACGCATCCGGCCAGGGCACCGCCAACGGGACGGCCGTGGTCATCTGGGACTGCAACGGCCAGGCCAACCAGCAGTGGACGGTCAACGCGAACGGCACGATCACCGGCGTCCAGTCCAACCTCTGCCTGGACGCCAGCGGCCAAGGCACCGCGAACGGCACCAAGGTCCTCCTCTGGGCGTGCAACGGCCAGGCGAACCAGCAGTGGACCGCGCCCACGGCGTGAGCGTCACCACTGAACCGGCTCGGACACAGCACTCCGCACGAGAACCTCCGTCCGCCACGGCACCGGGGACACGGAACCCCGGTGCCGGGCGGCGCCCGGCCTCCGCCCTAGCCACCTTCCTCATCGCCACCGACGACCGCCAGGTCCTCCAAGGTCCACGGCAGACTTGGCTTGCCCTCGACCGTCACGCCGTACCTACGCAGCTCGTCGAGAGTGGTGGTATCACCGTTGGCCTTCAAGATCCGCTCGACCTTGTCCCAGACATCGGCCCGCCCACGGCAGAAGGCGACGAGATAGTGGTCCAGCGCCTTGTCGTACCGGTTCTGCCGCACCTGCCGGTCGGCCAGGATGACTCGAGCGTCCACGTTCCCCGACGTCCAGTTCGGACTCGATCATCGCGAGCGCTTCGTCGAAGTGCTTCTCCCTGATCAACGCGACCAGCAGCCGCGGATCCGTCCGGCGCAGCAGTCCCGTCGACTGCACCTCCCGCAGCAGCACCAACGCTTCGGACGTGCGATCGAACTCGAGCAGCAACTCCGCGGCTTGCAGCCGTGCGGCGGGGTAGCCGTGGCAAGCCGCCTGCTCGAACCAGTACACCGCACCACCGAACTCCCGCAAGGGCATCTCCCCCAGGAATTTCGCGGTGTTGGTGGATTCCTGCAACGACGCGTTCGCCGCCGCGGCTCTTCTCGCGGCCAATGCGAATCCCTCGGCCAGCCACTTCATCGCCGTGCCCGGGTCCGCTCCGTGGCGAGCCGAATACGCCTCGAGCGCGGCTACGGCGGCATCACCACCCAAGAAGTCCGCCACCGGCAGTGCCGTGTCCGGGTGAGCCGAATCCACTACACCGAGGTACCACCGCACCGCCTCGTGAATCGTCTCCGGCCTGTCGGGACGACACAGTGCGACGGCGATCCGAGCCGCCGCCTGCGGCGATCCCGCACCGCGGGCCCGCCGGTAGTAGTCGGCAACGGCAGCCACCTCAAAGAGGAACGCGGCTTGTTCCGCGGCCGACACCCACGACTCGTCGTGTCCGCGTGCTGCGGCCTCGGCGTAGCATTCCATCGCTCGACGGCGAAGGCCGCGCTCCACATGAACTTTGGCGACTTCGGCGAGCGCCTGCGGTCCACCTTGGCGGGCAGCATGCGGGGCGTGCGCCAGTGCCGTATCGCTGAGGCCGGCGCGCGCGTACATCCTGGCTGCGTGGATGCGCGCACCCGCGACGTTCAGCTCGATCGCTCGGTCGCACCAGCGCAGCGCCTCCTCGATCTCACCACGGCCGAGCAGCAGATCCGCCCCGACCAGGTAGGCATCGGCATCGCCGGCTTGCGCGTGCTCCCACAGCCACCGGACAGCCCGTGCTTCGTCGACGTATTCGGTAACGAGCTCAGCGATTCCGGGCAAGGTGTTCAACCCCGTCGCCGTCCTCAGCACGCTGAGGAAGCTGCTTCATGCCCGCCCAGGCGAAGATCCCGGCGGCGACCGCCATGGCCCCGCACAGCGGCCAGATGCCGCTGCCGAGCCGAGTCCAGGCGAACACCCCGAACGCAATTGCGCATCATGTCGGCGAGTTCGCGGCGCGCGGCCGAGGTTGCGCCGTCACGCACAAGCTTGAAAAACTGCGCTGCTTCGCGAATCAGGCCCCGGCGCCGGCACTCGCGCCCCATCGGGATCAAGCTGCTCGGTGCCGAAAACGCGAACAGTGCGGACCACAGATGCCGGGCCGGTAGTGCATGCTTTCCCGCCTCGGTGACGAACTCGCACTCCAGGTAGTCGTTGAGCCGGTACATCTGCTCCGTCACGCTCGCGTCGGTGCCATCGCCGGAGCGCGCCAGCAGCATCCCGGTGTCGCCGACTCCACAGGCCGTCAGCTGGTCGATCGCCTCCTCGAACCAGCTCTCGCTCGGCCGGGCCCGCTCCCACGCCGGCAGGTACTCCGCGGCTCCGGCTTTCACCACCTGCGCCCGCATCCACGGGCCGTGGCCGATGATCCCGGCGTCGATGAGGCACTGCATGATCGCTCTGGCGGCCGGGCTGGCCATCGAGAACCGAACGGCCCGGCCACACCGCCGACTTCCTCATCAGCGCGCAACGGCAGCGCGCCGGCCGTCGCGTCGTCCACCGAGTCCGACGCTTCACAAGGGATGAAGAGCGTCCTCGGCACGCAACCGCGGCTCCAACGCGTCGTCGCGCATCGGGTGCTGACCCGCCGCACAGGTGCGGCGGGTCAGCACCCCGAATGGTGACCGGGCGGCGCGGTCCCTCAGGAACCCCCGCCGACCTGGGCTGCGCAGTGGACGTCACGTGCGGGCCGCTCCCCCGTCGCCAGGAAGTTCGTCACCGCTGTGTTCGCGCACTGGTTGAGACCCAGGTACACGCCGTGGCCGCCCTGGTCGGCCGTCACCATCCGGGCGCGCTCGCCGAAGGCCGTGCGCAGCTTGAAAGCGTTCACCGACGGCGTTGCCGGGTCGCGGTCGTTCTGCACCATCAGGACGTTCGACGGGCCGTGGCCGGTGATTCGCACCGGTTGCTCCTTCGGGGGTGCCCAGTAGGCGCACGCCGAGATGTTCGCCGTGGCCGCTCCGAGCAAGGGGTAGCGGATGCGGTCGACCGCCACGTTGACCTGGTACGTCGCCACCGATCGCGGCCACGGCGAATCGCCGCAGATCACTGCGAAGCGGGAGGCGAAGAGGTTCTCGACCGAGCCCCACACGGGCGCCGGTTTCGGCGGACGGCCCTGGTCGAGGGCCTGCCAGTCCGCGGCCAGCGGGGTCAGGTCCGTCGCGTACAGGCCGCTGAACGTCAAGCCGCGGAAGACCGAGCCCGTCACCTCCGCCACCGGGGTGCGGTCCAAGCGCGCCGCCAGCTCGTGGAACTTGGCCGTCACCTCCGCCGGCGTGCGGCCGAGGCCGTACTCCGGGTGCGCCGCGGCGAACTTCGCGAAGTCCGGAAAGCGGTCTTCCATGCCCCGGGCGAACGCGCGCATCGCCGTGATGTCGTAGCCGTCCGGGCCGAGATTGCTGTCCAGCACGATGCGGTCGCTGCGGTCCGGGAACATCGTCGTGTACACCGCGCCCAGGTACGTGCCGTAGGACGCGCCGAGGTAGGACAGCCTGGACTCGCCGAGCGCGGCCCGGATGCGGTCCATGTCCCGCGCGATGTTCGCGGTGGTGACGTGGGGCAGCATCGGGCCGGTGGCGGCGTCCCGGCACTGCTGTGCCTCGGTTTTCGCCAGCTTCGCCTGCTTCACGACGTCGGCCGGGCCGCCGGCGTAGGGCAGATTGCCGACCGCCAGCTGCTCCGGCGTCAGGTCGCACGTCACCGGCGTGCTGCGCCCGACGCCCCGCGGGTCGAACCCGATGACGTCGTAGGCGTCCAGCACGCTCTCCGGCAGCTTCAGGTACTTCAGCAGCTGCGGGTAGTCCAGGCCCTCGCCGCCGGGGCCGCCCGGGTTGGTGAACAGCACGCCGCGGCGCTTTTCCGGGTGCTTGCTCGGCATGCGCGACACGGCGAGGTCGATCGTGCGGCCGCCCGGGTCGCCGTAGTCCAGCGGCACCTTCATCGTCGTGCACTGCAGGTCCGGGACCGGGAAGGCGCCGGCCGGGCACGGTCCCCAGGCCGGGCCGGTCGCGGCGGACGCCGGGGCCACGGCCGTCGCGCCGAGCAGGGCGACCGCGGTGGTGAGCAGGGTTTTGCGCAACATCGGTGTTCCTTTCGTCCGGCCGCGGTTCAGCGGCGCGGTTCCCAGCGGAAGAGCCGCGCGGCCAGCGCGACGGCGACGACGACCCAGGCGAGCGTCGGCGCGAAGAGCACGAGCGAATCGGCGAGCGGGACGCCGCCGTTCCAGGCGTTCAGCACCAGCTCGGTCGCCGAGCCACCGGGCAGCAGGCGCTTGAGCAACGTCAGGTCGCCGGTGCCGGTGAGGCCGACCCAGCCCGACACGGCGAGCACGCCGATGCTGATCGGCAACGTCGTGACCTGCGCGTGCTCGGGCGAGTTCGTCAGCCCCGCCGTGGCCAGTCCCAGCGCCAGCATCATGACCACGGTGGCCACCACGGCAGCGGTCAGCAGCAGCGGGTTCGCCGGCTTCCCGGCGACCCCGGCCAGCACGCCGAGGATGACCGCGATCTGGAGCACGGAAAGCGCGGTGATCGGCAGCAGCAGCCCGCCGAGGATGCCGGCGTCCCCCGCCGCGGTGGAGCGCAGGCGCTTGAGGAACAGGTTCTGGCGGCGGGAGGCCAGCGTGGTCACCGACGTCGTGTAAAGGCCGATCCCGGCGACGAAGAACAGCGCCAGCGTCGCGATGTAGCCGATGCTGCCCCCCTCGGTGAACAGGTCGCGCTTGGCGACGAAGAACGCGCTCAGCGCGGCCGGCAGCACCAGGGCGGTGACCAGCACCAGGCGGTTGCGGAAGATCTGGATCAGCTCGCCGCGAGCGATCGTGAGCATGGGAGTCCTTCTCTCAGGAGTGTTCGATGGCGCGGAAGACGTCGTCGAGCCGGGTCGGCCCGGCCGCCAGGTCCTGCAGTTCGACGGCGTGGTCCTCGGCCCAGCCGAGCAGCGTGTGCAGGTCCTTCTGGAGGCCGAAGGTCTCGACGAGGAACTTGCCGTCGCCGCCCCGCGAAGCCAGCAGCGGCGGCGCCGGCGCGTGCGGCGGCAGTCCGAAGTGGATGGTCGCGGGCAGGGTGCGGGTCAGCTCGGCGACCGTGCCCTCGCGGTGGAAGGCACCCTGGTGCATCAGGCCGATGCGGTCGGCGCGCTGCTGGGCCTCCTCGAGGTAGTGAGTCGTCAGCACGACGGTCGAGCCGTCCTCGCGCAGCCGGTCCACCGCGTCCCAGAGCGCGTCGCGGGACTGGATGTCCAGGCCGGTGGTCGGTTCGTCGAGGAAGACCAGCTCGGGGGTGCCGTACACGGCGGTGGCGAAGTCCAGCCGCCGCTTCTCGCCGCCCGAGAGCTGCCCCACCTTGGTCCCGGCCTTGCCGGTGAGGCCGACGACGCCGAGCACGCGCCCGACGTCGTCGGTGCGTTCGGTGAGCCGCCCGACCAGGCCGACGGTCTCGCGCACCGTCAGGTCCGGCGAGAACCCGCTCTCCTGCAGCATGATCCCCATCCGCGGGCGGACGGCGGCGCGGTCGCGGGGGTCCTTTCCGAACACCCGCACGGCACCCGAGGTCGGCGTGCGGTGCCCTTCGACCGTTTCCAGGGTCGAGGTCTTCCCGGCGCCGTTGGTGCCGAGCAGGGCGTACAGCTCTCCGCGTTCCACTTGGAACGAAAGGTCCTTCACGGCGGGGAAGCCGCCGTAGGTGAGGGTGAGACGATCGACGTCGATGACCGGTGTCGTGGACATGCCGCCATTCCAGCGCCGATCGCGGCGGGGCGGCAGTGCGCTCGCGTCACCACCGCACCGTGACATTCCGGCCCCGGAAGCATGACGTGGCGTCACTGGTCGGGCCCCGGGCGGTGCGGCATGCTGGCGGGTACCGCGCCGACCCCGGAGGACCATGACCGAGACCCGCCGGAGGTGGTCCGGCGGAGCCGTGCAGGACCGGCTGCGCCGGCTCAACCTCCTCACGACGGTGCCGCCGCTGGCCTTCGTCGGCGTACTGCTGCTGGGGCTCACCGCCCGGTCGTGGTGGCACGCCGGCATCCAGGTCGTCGGGCTCGTCGCGGCGCTGGCGACGGCCGAACGCTGGACGGCGGGCGACTACCTGCGCGTCGCGCGGCCGAGCCTGGCCGTCACCTCGGTCGTCTGGCTGGCCGGGGCACTGACGGACGACACCGGCGCGTTCTTCGGCGTGTCCATCGTCGGGTCGTTCCTCGTCCCCCCGCTGCGCCGCCACCGGCTCGCGGCCCTCTTCGGGGTCGCCGCGCTGGTCGCGGTCCTGGGCCTGCCCAACGTGCTCGTGCACCCCGGTGACACCGGGCCGCGGCTGGTGCAGTTCGTGGCCGTCCCGGCGATCGCCGTGCTGATCTCCACCGGGTTCATGTTCGCCACCCAGCGGCTGTTCGACCTGGTCGCCGAGCTGGAGCAGTCCCGCGAGCGGGAGGCGGAACTGGCCGTCGCCCGGGAGCGCGTCCGCTTCGCGAGCGACCTGCACGACATCCAGGGACACACGCTGCACGTGGTGAAGCTCAAGGTGGCGCTGGCGGAGAAGCTCCTGGACGCCGACCCGGACCGCGCGCGGGAGGAGCTGCGGGAGGTGCACACGCTCGTCGGCGACACGATCGTCCAGACCAAGGAGCTCGCCTACGCCCAGCGGCGGCTCAACCTGTCGGCGGAGCTGGAGAACGCGAAGAACCTGTTCGAGGCGGCGGGCATCCACGTGCGCCTCGAACGGGAAGCCGAGCCGGACACGCGCGTCGGCGAGCTGCTCGGCCAGGTGCTGCGCGAGACGACGACGAACATCCTGCGCCACGCCGAGGCCCGGCACGTGCGGATCACGCTCGGCCGCACCGGGATCGCGATCGTCAACGACGGCGCGGGCGAGCCCGGTCCGCTCGGCGGGCTTTCGGCGTTGCGGCACCGGCTGGCGGAGAACGGAGGCGAGCTCGAGGTGTCGCACGAGGACGGCCGGTTCCTGACGGCGGTGGCGTTCCCGGAGCTCGGCGGAGCCGTCCGATGACGACCGTGGTGCTGGCCGACGACGAAGTCCTGCTGCGCAAGGCGCTGGCGGCGCTGCTGCCGCTGGAGGGCGGGATCACCGTGCTCGCCGAGGCCGAAGACGGCGAGCAGGCGGTGGCGGCCACCCTGCGCCACCGCCCCGACGTGCTCGTCATCGACCTCGAAATGCCGGCGGTGGACGGTCTCGGCGCGGTCGCGGAAATCCGGCGGGCCCGTCCGGAGCAGGTCGTCCTCATGCTGACCCGGCACGCCCGCCCCGGCGTCCTGCGGAAGGCGCTGAAGCTGGGCGTCCAGGGGTTCGTCAGCAAGGCCGCGGAACCCGCGCACATCACCGCGGTGATCCAGACCCTGCACGCGGGCAAGCGCTGGATCGACCCCGACGTCTCGGCGCTCGCCGTCGTCGACGACTGCCCGCTGACCGAACGCGAGCTCGACGTCCTGCGCGCGACGCGCGAGGGGTATTCGGTGGCCGAGATCGCGGGCCGGCTGCACCTGGCCGAGGGCACGGTGCGCAACTACCTGTCCAACGCGATGCAGAAGACCCAGACCCGCACCCGCCACGAAGCGGCCCGCTACGCCCACGAGCACGACTGGCTGTGACCGCCGCGGCCGTCACCGGGTCGCGGACGTCGCCGGAGCGAGGGCCCGGCTTCGCCCGGAAGATCGCGGGCGAGCCCACGGCGTGCGGCCCCAGGGCTTGGCCACCGACAGCCACGTCATGAACAAGAAGGCCAGGATGTTGAGCCCGGCCCCGTAGGCCAGCCGGCCCGCCACCGGGCTCTCGACCCCGGAACCGGCCGCCGCGATGCTCTGCTCGACCCAGACCCCGAGACCGAACGTGCTGTAGCCGATCACCGCCACCGTGAGGACCAGCTTCACCAGCACCCACCAGAACCGCGTGACCCCCCATTTCGTCACCAGGCCGAGCAGCACGCCTCCGGCCAGTGTGGCGAACGCGGCCGGGATGACCACGAAGTCGTCGATCCGCTCGATCAGCACGTACGACACCCGCCGCACGGCCGCGTCTGCGGTGTAGCCGGCCGTCATCGCGAGCACGACGTTCGCCGCGCCCGCCCCCATCCAGCCGACCGACACCGCCACGTGCAGGAACACCAGCACCTGCCGGAAGCGCTTGCCCACCGTCCACCGCGTCACCCGTCCATCGTGACCGCCGGAACGCCCGGCCGCAGCGCCGGCGAGCAACGATTCCTCAGCTCGTCACGAGGTGCGGCAGCGGACGCTCGGTGGCCGCGACGCTCGTCACCTTCGCGACGAACGGGGCGAACGGCCGCGAGGTGAGGACCTTGTCGGCCATCCGGCGCAGCCGCACCCCGAACCGGGTCCGCGGGTACGCGAACGGCACGATCCAGCGCGGCAGCGTCTGGACGTCGTCGACGAGCGGCCGCATCCACTCCTCGTAGGCCACGAGCGCCGGTTCGAGGTCGCCGCCTTCCGCGGCGGCCAGCGACGCGGCGAGGACGTAGCCGCTGACGAGCGCGAGTGACGCACCGCCCCCGCCCATCGGGGTGACGCACCAGGCCGCGTCGCCGGCCAGGCAGACCCGCCCGCGGTGCCAGGCCGGCATGCGGATCTGGGTGAGGTTGTCGATGTAGACGTCCTCGGCGGTGTCGAAGGCGTCCAGCACTCGCGGTGCTTCCCAGCCGGCGTCGGCGAAGCGGGCACGGACGCGGCTGAGCGCGCCGGCCCGGTCCAGGCGCGTCAGGTCTTCGGCGCGGGAGAAGGACAGGATGGCCCGCGTGGTGCCGTGGTTGTCCGGCCGCAGGTGCACCTGGCGGCCGCCCACGGCGGTGTACCAGCGCCAGCGGTCGTCGTCGCCGGTGACCCGCGGGATCGTGCCGAACACCATCGCGATCCCGAGGTCCCGGCGTTCGACGCGGTCGCCGAAGAGCCGGTCGCGGGTCGAGGACCGGACGCCTTCGGCGATGACCAGGAGGTCGGCTCGCAGCGTCCGGCCCGACGTGGTGGTCACCGAGACCGCGGCGGCGTCCTCGCCGACCTCGGTGATCGATTCGCCGTAACCGATGTCGACGCCGTCGGGCAGGTGTTCGAGGATCGTCCGGGCGAAATCGCCGCGCAGCACTTCGAGCTCGGCGGTCGCGCCGTCCGGGCCGCCGGTGGGCAGTTCGCCTAACACCCGCCCGGCGGCGTCGACGAAGACGGTGCCGGTTTCGGTGGTGTTCCGGGCCTTGATCGCCTCCGTCAGGCCCATCCGCGCCAGGACTTCGCGGCCGGCGCCCCGGACGTCCACGTTCTGCCCGCCGTCGCGGAACGCCCCGGCTCGTTCCAGCACGGTCACCTCCCACCCGGTCCGCCGCAGCCAGAAGGCCGCCGACAGACCGGCGATGCTCGCCCCGGAGACCACCGCGTGTCGTGTGCTCATCTCACTCCCGATCAAGGTAGCTTTACTCTGAAGCTACTTCATGGTGAAGGGATCTGCATGGCCACGCCGGATCCGCTGACCGCCGACTGGACCTCGGCCCAGGTCGGCGTGATGCACTCGCTGCGGGACTGGGCAGTCGGCTTCGCCGAGCTCACCCAGCACCTCGCGGCCTGGATGGGCTTGCCGGGGTCGGACGCCAACGCCCTGAGTCAGATCACCTGGGCCGCCGAGACGGGCACCCCGCTGTCCCCCGTGCAGCTGGCCCGGCGGATCGGCATGACGACGGGTGCGACCACGGCCCTGGTGAACCGGCTCGAGGCGGCCGGCCACCTCCGGCGCAGCCGCGAAAGCACCGATCGCCGCCGGGTGACGTTGCGCCCGTCCCCCGCCGCCCGCGAGCGTGCCCGCGAGTTCCTCGCCTTCGCCGGCGTGGAGGTCGCGGCCGTCCTGCAGGCCGCCGACCCGGACGAGCTCCGGATCGTCACCGCGTTCCTGTCCCGGATCACGACGGCTTCGGCCCAGGCGAACCACCGCCTGGGCGGCTCGTCCGGGCGGCGTCATCCGACGGGCGGCCAGGAGCCGCTGGCTCGGTGACACCGGTTTCTTCGCCGAAGCGGCGAGCTATCCGTCTTCGCGCGGGCGGCGCAGCCCGTCCAGCACGAGGGTGATGACACCGTCGGCCTCGGTCCGCCAGCCGGGGCGGTCGTGGGCCGCGCCGATGCCGTGCAGGGCCATCAGCACGGCGCCGGCGTCGACGTCGTCGCGGACGGTGCCGTCCCGGACCGCGGCGGCCACCAGGTCGACGACCGCCTCTTCGAGCGCGCGGCCGCCTTCGGCGAGGGCACCCGATCGGTCGGCCCACAGCGTGGCCAGCGTTCGGGCGAGGCCTGCGTGGGCAGCGATGTGATCGACCATGGTGCGCAGGAAGGTCGCCAGCGCCTCGGCCGGGGGCAGGGTGGCCTGCAACCGGCGGGCGCGCTCGCAGAGCATGGCGACTTCCCCGCGGTAGACCGCCTCGGCCAGCGCCTCCCGGGTGGGGAAGTGCCGGTACAGCGTGCCGGTGCCCACGCCGGCCAGCCGGGCGAAGTCGTCGAAGCGCAGGTCGAAGAAGCCTCCGGCGTCGAAGACTTCCCGAGCCTTGGCGAGCAGGGCCTCGCGCTTGCGCTGGGCGTCGGCCCGCAGCGGCTTGTCGGCAGTCACGCGCTCCCCCGCCGTAGCAACTGGAGATGATCTCCACATCGATGCTACCGCACGAGGTGACCGGGGCGGGTCAAGCCCTTCCGCGCGCGAAGTCGCCGGCCGCGCGGCGGACCCGGGTGGCGGCCTGGGCCAGGCGGACGGCGAACGCGTCGTCCGCCTGGGCCCGGGCGGCGATGGCGGCGGCCAGCTCGGCGACTTCGGGGCCGCCGGGGAGCAGGAGGAGGTCCGCGCCCGCGGCGAGCGCCGCCAGCACCGTCTCGCGCACCGGACGGCCCTTGGTCGTGGCCGGGGTGTCCAGGTCGTCGCTGACGACCAGGCCGGTGAAGCCGAGGTCGCGGCGCAGCACCGCCACCGTCGCCGCCGAGGTCGACGCGGGTTCGGCCGGGTCGATCGCCGGCACCACCACCGGGCCGGTCATGATCGCGCCCACGCCGGCCGCCACCACCCGGCGGAACGGGGTCAGGTTCGCCGGGACGGGCTCTTCCAGCGCCGTGTCGTGCAGGGCCGGGTCCAGGGCGAGCTCGGGGTGGCCGGGGAAGTGCTTCGCCACCGCCAGCACGCCGGCGCTCTGGACGCCCGTCACGAACGCGGCTCCGATGCGCCCGGCCTCGTCGTGGCCGAAGGGCAGCGTGCGGCCGGTCAGCCACGGGTTCGGGCCGGAGAGGACGTCGAGCACCGGGGAGAGGAACACGCTCACCCCGAGCGCGCGAGCGGCCCGCGCGACGGCGGCCGCGGCCGCGGAGATCTCCTCGTCGGGCAGCCCGGCCAGGGTGCCGGCGTCCGGGAAGGCGGGCACCAGGTCGTGCAGCCGGGCGATCCCCCACGGCTCCTGGTCGACCGCGAACAGCAGCGGCTCCCCGGCGATGTCGTCCAGGTCGGCGGCGAACGCCGCGAAGTCCGCGGCCGACTCGACGGCCCGCCGCTCGGGGGTCATCGCGCGGGCGACGTACTCCTCGCGGGTCTCCCCGATCAGGACCGCCCGCGTACCCCGTCCCACCAGGTCGCGAAGCCACGGTTCGGGCTTCAGCGCACCGGCGACCGGCAGCAGGACGGCATGCGCGTCGCGTTCGAACTCGGTCACGTCCGGCCTCTTCCCGACTTCACTGCGTGGTTGGTTATACGATTAAATTTGAACGGAGAGTAGGGCCGCTGTCAAGCGGTCGTGCGTCACCGGACTCGATCGAGGAGACTGCGCCGATGGTCACGATGAAGGACGTCGCCCGGGCCGCGGGGGTCTCGCAGGCCGCGGTGTCCTACGCCTACGGCCGGCCCGAGAAGCTCTCGACGGCCCAGCGCGAGTCGATCCTGGCGGCCGCCGCCCGGCTCGGGTACGCCGGGCCCGACGCCGTCGGCGCCAGTCTCCGCTCCGGCCGCAGCGGCGCGATCGGCGTGATGCTGATGGACACCCTCGAGTACGCCTTCACCGACCCCTCCACCCGGTGCCTGCTCGAAGGCATCGTGCGGACGCGCCGCTTCGACGACCTGGGCCTCACGCTCCTGCCGCTCCCCCACGACGGCGGCGGCCAGGCGGCGTTGCGCGGCCTGGTGGACGGGGTGATCGTGCACAGCCTGCCCGACGACCACCCCGCGCTGCTGACCCTCCGGTCGCGCGGCCTCCCGATCGTGGTCGTCGACGCCCCGCGGCTGCCGGACGTTCCGCTCGTCGGCATCCCCGACCGCGCGGCCGCCCGCACCCAGGTCGAGCACCTGCTCGAGCTGGGCCACCGCCGGCTCGGGATCATCGCCGAACGCCTGGTGCCCGACGGCTTCCGCGGGATGGTCGACGCGAGCCGCCGCGCCGCCTGCACCGAACGCGTGGTGCGCGAACGGCTCACCGGCTACCAGGAGGCCGCCGAAGCCGCCGGCCTGGACTTCGAGGGGCTGCCGTTGATGGAGGCCGGCGGCTTCGACCGCACCGCGGGCGTCCCGGCGGCGCACCGCCTCCTGGCCGGCCACGACGTGACGGCGGTGGTGGCCACGTCGGACACGATGGCCATCGCCGTGCTCGAAGCGGCGGCCGAGCGCGGGTTGCGGGTACCCGAGGACGTGTCGGTGGTCGGCTTCGACGACGCGCCGGAGGCCGGATCCCGCGGCCTGACCACCATCCGGCAGCCGATGGTCCGAAAAGGACAGTCGGCCGCCGAGCTGTTGTTCGCCCTGCTGCGCGGCGATCCGAAGCCGGACGACGTGTCCCTGCCCACCGAACTGGTGCGGCGGCGCACCACGGGCCCGCCGGGCCCCAGGCGGCCGTAGCGGGCGGCGCCCCGGCGGGCTAGTTTGGTCGTCGCGATGGTTGAGCACACAGCCGTCTTCCGCAGCGACCCGGGGAGATCGGCATGAGCAGTGACCAGGACTGGCAGCGCGACAAACAGGCGTTCGTCTCCGACCTCCTCGCGCCCGGGCCCCTGGCCCGGCAGTTCGCCGAGCTGACGCGCACCCTGCTCACCGCCCCGACCGTCGAGGACGTCCTGCAGCGCGTGCTCGAAGCCACCACGGTGATGGTCCCGGACGCCGACCTCGCCAGCTTCACGCTCCTCGACGCCGACGGCGGCTTCCACACCCCCGCCGAGACCGACGAGGTCGCCACCGAACTCGACCGGCTGCAGTACCGGTTCCGGGAAGGCCCCTGCGTCGAAGCCGCCGAGCCCGGCGGCCCGGCCGTCGCGATCGCCCCCGACCTCACGGCCGAACCGCGCTGGCCCCGCTGGGCGCCGGCCGCCACGGAACTCGGGATGGGGTCCGTGCTGTCCACCGCCCTCATCAGCGGGCCCCCGGCCGGCGAGTCGAGCGGCGCGCTCAACGTCTACTCCCGCGACCGCCACGGGCTCGACGCCGCCGACCGCGACGTCCTGCTGCTGCTCGCCACCCACGCCTCCCTCGCCCTGGCCGCCACCGACGCCGTGACCCGAGCCGAGCTGCAGGCGGCCCACCTACGCAGAGCCATCGACAGCCGGGACGTGATCGGCCAGGCCAAGGGCATCATCATGGCGCGCCGGGGCGTCTCCGCGGACGACGCGTTCGACGTCCTGCGCCGCACGTCCCAGGACCTCAACGTCAAGCTCGCCGACCTGGCCCGCACGCTCGCCGACCGGCACACCGAGATCGACCTGCCCACCGGCTGAACTCTCCGGCGGGCGGGTTGATCGCCGCGGCCAGCGGGTAGTCCCTGCCCCACACGGACTCGTCTCGACCGACAGGAAGGGCCTCGATGCCTACCGAGCAGCTGGACGACTCGTTGCGGGTGATCGCGCTGGAGGTCGCCGACGACCTCGCCGAGCTGGCGAGGGTGCGTGCCTGGGCCGACCGGTTGCTGCAGGACCTGCCCGAGGACCAGCGCGTCGACGCACTCATGGTGGTCGACGAGCTGGCCTCGAACGCCCTCCGGCACGGGTCGCCGCCCCGTCAGGTCCGGCTGCTGCGCAAGCGGAACTGGCTCTCGGTGGAGGTCGACGACACCTGCCTCGATCCGGTCTGCCCGCGGCCGCCCTCCGCGGGCGGCGGGCACGGGCTCAAGCTGGTGGCCGGGATGAGCGTGTCCTGGGGTCAGTCGCAGCGGCCCACCGGCAAGACCGTGTGGGCCGAGATCGACCTCACCCCACCGCGCTGAACCGCCACCGGCGAAGGAGCGCCCTCACCAGGCCGCCCCCGGGCGATGGGTCCCGGCGCTCCACTCCTTGCCCTCCGGGTCGAGCACGCGGGCGCGGCGCGTCCCCCACTCGGTGTCCTCCGGCGCGATCACCGCCCGCGCGCCCGCCGCGACGGCGCTGCCGAACCAGCCGTCCACCGATTCGGGCCGGTCGAACCCCAGGTAGAGCCCGTCCCCGGTGCTGCGGCCGAGCAACCGCGGCCGGTCGTAGTCCGCGTCCGCGGTGGCGATCATCAGCACGACCGTTCCGAACCGGACCTCCGCGTGGACGACGCCGCCGCCGGCACCGTCCACACGGGACACGACCGCGAACCCCGTCGCGGTCAGCCAGCCGAGGGCCGCGGCCGCGTCCCGGTAACTGAGGTACGCGTGCAGACCCGGTGCGTCCATGGTGCCCTTTCCCTTCCGGTCACTTGCGGATCATCGGGTTCCCGTAGCCGATGACCAGTCCCGTGGTGAACGCGCTGACGCCGAACGTCTTGTTCAGCAGCGCCGCGGCCGGTGCCGTCAACGCCAAGGTGACCCCGGCGGGGGTCGCCGCGCCGATGGTGAACAGGTCGGCGCGGGTCCCGAAGTCGATCCGGCCGCTCACCACACCGCGCCCGAGATCGATGGTGTAGCCGGTCAGGTACAGGCATTTGCCGCCCGCGCGCAGCAGCAGCCCGCCGAGGTGCTCGATGGTGCCGTCCTGGGGGTTGCCGACGATGGTGAACCCGAAGACCGTCTGGCCGCCCGGGTGGCTCACCCGGGCCAGAACCGGCGAAACCTTGACCCCCAGCGAAGTGAGCGCCTTCGCGGCCGCCGGATCGAGCGTCAGGTCGGTCCGGCCTTTCCCGAAGTGGTACGGGTGGTGGTGCGAGACGCCGTGGGCCGGTTGCGCCGCCTGAGCGGGCGCGGCGGCCACGCCGGCCAGGGCCGCCGCGGCCACGATGGACATCCCGAGCATCCGAACGCGCATGATGACTCCGTTCCCGATGAGGACTGGACACCCGGGATACGAGCCGGGGCCCCGGATCGGATGCAGCCGTGCGGAAGTTTCCCGGCGATCAGGCACGGACGGTCCCCCGCAGCACGCTCGTCCCGTGCTCCTGCTGCCCCAGCGCCTGGGCCGACACGTCGATCACCGGGAACCGGCTCAGGGAAAGCCCCGGCGGGACCGCGACCTCGAGGTCGGCCCCGGCCGTGACACCGAGCGGGATCATCGTCTTCACGCCGTCGTAGAGCCACACCTCGTAGAGGCCCTCCGCGGCCGGCATCCCGGTCAGCCGGACGTTCAGCCGCACCGTCCCGGACCCGTCGTCGACGACCTGCACCTGCCCGCCGGCCCCGGCCGGTGCGCCAGCCTGGCGGCTCAGCGGTACCTCGGCGACCACCCGGCCGGGGTCGCCGCCGGAGGCGGTCACCACCAACGTGACCGCGACCAGAACCGCCGCCACGGCAACGGCCGCGTACCGGAACAGCCGGCGCGCCGGAGTCCGCCGGCCACGGCGCGGGAGGGCATGCACGGTTGCCCGCGGCGAGTCCGCCGGGTCCTGGCCGACCGGCACACTCGCCCCCGGCAAGCCCACCGGACCCTGACCAGCCGACACGCTCGCCCCCGGCAAGCCCACCGAGTCCTGGCCGACCGGCACACTCGCCCCCGGCAAGCCCACCGAATCCCGACCAGCCGACACGCTCGCCCGCGGCGAGTCCGCCGGGTCCTGACCGACCGGCACACTCGTCCCCGGCGAGTCCGCCGGGTCCTGACCGACCGGCACACTCGCCCCCGGCGGGCCCACCGAATCCCGACCAGCCGACACGCTCGCCCCCGGCAAGCCCACCGAGTCCTGGCCGACCGGCACACTCGCCCCCGGCAAGCCCACCGAATCCCGACCAGCCGACACGCCCGCCCCCGGCCAGTCCGCCGGACCCTGACCAGCCGACACGGCCGCCCCCGGCAAACCCACCGGGTCCTGGCCGGTCTCGGCGGCGATGCGGTGCCAGACGTCGTCGGCCACCGGTGGCAGTGACAGCTCGGCCGCCACTTCCCGGCCCAGTCCGGCGATCGTGCGCAGCGAGTCGTAGTCCGAACGGCACGCCGGGCAGGTGTCGAGGTGAGCGGTGTCGGGGCCGGGGTCACCGAGGGCGAGCAGCGTGAGGCGATCGGGATCCGGGTGCGCCATCGTTCACCTCCTCCGCGCTCGACTCGAGCTGGTCGCGCAGCGCACGCATGCCGCGGCGCAGGTGGCTTTTCACCGTGCCCAGCGGAAGGTTCGTGCGGTGGGCGATCTGGGTGTGGGTCAGATCGGCGTAGAAGGCCAGGTGCAGCACCAGGCGTTGCGCCTCCGGGAGCCGCGCCAGGCCGTCCGCGACGATCAGCCGGTCGAGCACCCGCTCCGGCGACTCCGCCGCGGCGGTCTCCGGCGGCGCACCGGCCGCGGCCGCTTCGCTGTCCCGGTGTTCTCGTCCGCGCGAACGCAGCAGGTCGACGATCCGGCGGCGGGTGATCCCCAGCAGCCAGACCAGCAGGCCGGCTCGGCCCGGGTCGTAGGTGCTCCGGCCGTTCCAGGCCGAGACGAAGGTCGACTGGACGACGTCGTCCACGTCCGCCGGATCGCGCAGGCTCGCGCGGGCGAGCCGCTGCACGGCGGGCCCGTGCCGGTCGAAGACCGCGCGCAGCGCGCCCGCGTCCCCGCCGGCGAACCGCCGGTCGAGGTCGTCGGGCACGAGCGGCCTGACGGCACCTTCGGTCCTCGGCATCGCCGTCTCCCGGCCGATGGAAGCACCGGCCGCCAGGCGGCGGCTCACGACGCCGGCCTTCGGGGTTTGCGGCTCGTTCGCCGGTAGACGTCGGCGAAGCGGGCGGCGACCTGGGTGATGCCGAACCGGCGCCGGACCGTGTCCCGGCCGGCGGCCGCGGCCGCGCGTG
>NZ_JBSGJD010000045.1:0-44996 GCF_053605405.1 Amycolatopsis sp. NPDC003861 | reverse complement strand
CTTCGTGTGACCCGTCGTGAGTGGCAAGGCGGGTTAGAACCCGCCTTGCCACTCACGAGCCGGGGCGATACCTTCGCTAGAGCGATCTATCAAATCGGGGGCCGTCATGGACAGAGGACTGACACCGCTTCGCGTGATTCTCGGCTTCTCGCTGGTCAGCACGGCCACCCACTACGCGCACAACGCCATCCGGTACGCGGACTACCCGCAGCTCCAGGGCATCTCGCCGCTCGTCGGCGGCATCACGGTCGCCGTCGCCTGGGTAGTGCTCACGGCGTTCGGCTGGCTCGGCTACCGCGCGTACACGGACGGCCGGTACCACCGGGCGCTGGCGTTCCTCCTGGTCTACTCGCTGGCCGGGATGGTCACGCTCGGCCACTTCCTCACCGGCGTCCCGCAGATCCCCGCGTTCTGGTTCGCGACGATCTTCACCGACGCCGCGGCCGGGCTGGCATTGTGGGTGTTCCTCACCTGGGCGTGGGCCACGCTCGACCGGGCGACCACCCGAGATCAAGTTTCTACACAACGTTGACGTCCGTCTGACTCATGTAGACAATCGAGGGGTGACCACCACCACACCGGTCGCCTTCGACCGCCGTCCGGACGAGTACCGCCACTGGCGCCTGCGGGTCGACGGGGAGGTGGCCTGGCTGGAGCTGGACGTCGACGAGCAGGGCGGGCTGGTCCCCGGCTACGAGCTCAAGCTCAACTCCTACGACCTCGGCGTCGACATCGAGTTGTACGACGCCACGCAGCGGCTGCGCTTCGAACACCCCGGGGTCCGCGTGGTCATCGTGACCAGCGCCAAGGAGAAGGTGTTCTGCGCCGGCGCGAACATCCGCATGCTCGCCGCGTCGGAGCACCACTGGAAGGTCAACTTCTGCAAGTTCACCAACGAGACCCGCAACGGCATGGAGGACGCCACCGCGCACTCCGGCCAGACGTACGTGGCCGCGGTGAACGGCACCTGCGCCGGCGGCGGCTACGAAATCGCGCTGGCCTGCGAAAAGATCTTCCTGATCGACGACAACTCCTCGACCGTCGCGCTGCCGGAGGTGCCGCTGCTCGGCGTGCTGCCCGGCACCGGCGGCCTCACGAGGGTCGTCGACAAGCGCCGCGTGCGCCGGGACCTCGCCGACGTCTTCGCCACGCGCCCGGACGGCGTCAAGGGCAAGACGGCGGTCGACTGGCGGCTGGTCGACGAACTGGTGCCCCGTCAGGACTTCCGCGAGAAGGTCCTGGAAAAGGCGCGGGAACTCGCCCGGCGCTCGGAAAAGCCGGCGGAGCAGGGCATCGAGCTGACCCCGCTGGAACATCGCTATGTCGACATCGAGGTCGAGAAGAACCAGGCCACGATCACCGTCAAGGGCCCCGAAACCGACCCGGGTGACCTGTACGAAGAGGGCGCGGGCGGCTGGTTCCTCGCGATGACCCGCGAGCTCGACGACGCCATCCTGCGGCTGCGCACCAACGAAGTCGAGGCCGGGACGTGGATCCTGCGGACGCAAGGCGATCCGGCGAAGGTGCGTGCGCACGAAGAAGCCGTCCTGGGGCAGAAGGACTGGCTCGCCAACGAGATCACGCACTACTTCAAGCGCACCCTCAAGCGCCTCGACGTCACCAGCCGCAGCCTGATCGCGCTCATCGAACCCGGCAGCTGCTTCACCGGCGCGCTGCTGGAGATCGCGCTGGCCGCCGACCGCCAGTACATCCTGGACGGCCCGCCGATCGACGACGAAGACTCCGAAGAACGCGCGTCACTCCAGCTCACCGACGCGAACTTCGGCGCGTTTCCGATGGGCAACGGCCTGACCCGCCTCCAAGCGCGCTTCTACGGCGACGACGACCACCTCGCCTGGCTCGCGCGCGAGAAGAACCGCGAGCTCAGCGCCGCCGAAGCGCTCGAACTCGGCCTGGTCACCGACGCTCCGGACGACCTCGACTGGGAGGACGAGATCCGGATCGCCCTCGAAGGCCGCGCGTCGCTCTCGCCGGACGCGCTCACCGGGATGGAGGCCAACCACCGGTTCGTCGGCCCCGAGACCATCGAGACCAAGATCTTCGGCCGGCTGGCGGCTTGGCAGAACTGGATTTTCACCCGGCCGAACGCATCCGGGCCGGACGGCGCGCTGCGCCGCTACGGTACGGGGCAGAAGGCCGTCTTCGACAGGAAGCGGGTCTAGCGCAGATGCCCGAGAAGATCGACTACGACGCCAAGATCCCCAACAACGTCAACCTCTCCGAGGATCGCAGGCTGCAGCGGGCGCTGGAGGGCTGGCAGCCGAAGTTCCTGCACTGGTGGGGCGAGATGGGGCCGACCCTGGAGACGCAGGGCGTCTACCTGCGCACCGCGGTCAGCGTGGGCCGCGAAGGCTGGGCGCACTTCGACCACGTCAACGTCCCGGACTACCGCTGGGGCATCTTCCTCGCCGAGCGCGACCCCGACCGCCGGATCGCCTTCGGCGAGCACCAGGGCGAGCCGGTGTGGCAGCAGGTCCCCGGCGAATACCGCGCCGACCTGCAACGGCTGATCGTCATCCAGGGCGACACCGAGCCGGCGTCGGTCGAGCAGCAGAAACTCCTCGGCCTGACCGCGCCGAGCCTCTACGACCTGCGGAACCTGTTCCAGGTCAACGTCGAAGAAGGCCGCCACCTGTGGGCGATGGTGTACCTGCTGCACGCCTACTTCGGGCGCGAAGGCCGTGACGAGGCCGAAGGGCTATTGCTGCGCAACTCGGGTAGTCCCGACGCGCCGCGCATCCTCGGCGCGTTCAACGAGGAAACCGCCGACTGGCTGGCCTTCTACATGTTCACCTACTTCACCGACCGCGACGGGAAGTATCAGCTCGGCACGCTCAAGGAGTCCTCCTTCGACCCGCTCTCGCGCACCTGCGAGTTCATGCTGAAGGAAGAAGCGCACCACATGATGGTCGGCACCACCGGCGTCGACCGCGTGGTGACCCGCAGCGCCGAGCTGATCCGCGAGCACGACACGTACGACATCGGCCCGCACGGCGGCATCCCGCTCGACATCATCCAGAAGTACCTCAACTTCCACTACACGGTCTCGCTCGACCTGTTCGGCAGCGAGACGTCGACGAACGCGGCGAACTACTACACGGCCGGGCTCAAGGGCCGCTGGCAGGAGACCCGTCGCAAGGACGACCACAAGCTCACCGAGGACGCCCGCACGCTGGAGCGGCCGAACGGCGACGGCACCTGGACCACCGAGGAACTGCAGGCGATCCTGCTGCTCAACCTCGACCTGCGCAGCGAGTACGTGGCCGACTGCCAGACCGGCGTCAACCGCTGGAACAAGATCCTCGCCGAGGCCGGCATCGAGCACACGTTCCGGTTGCCGCACCCTGGCTTCAACCGCGAAGTGGGCATAAACTCCGGCCACCACGTCACTCCCGACGGCACGATCGTCGACGAGGCGACTTGGGAGGCGGGCAAACGCAAGTGGCTGCCCACGACCGAAGACCTCACGTTCGTCCGTTCGCTGATGCGCCCGGTGTACGAGCGGGGGAAGATCGCGAGCTGGGTCGCGCCGCCGCGGCAGGGCATCAACGGCAGGCCCATCGACTACGAGTACGTCTACCTCACGTAGGAGGCCTGGTGGCGACAGGGTTCAATGCCGCGGAGTACCTGCTGCAGGCCGGGCGCCCGGACGCGACGGCGGTCGTGTCGCCCCGCCGCTCGCTCACCTACGCCGAGCTCGCGGCGGAGTCCCGGCGGGTGGCCGGTGGCCTCGCCGGACTCGGGGTGCGGCCCGAAGAGCGGGTCATGTTCTGCATGGTCGACGACGTCGAGCTGCTCACCGGCATCCTCGGCGCGATGCTGGCCGGCGCGGTCGCCGTCCCGGTGTCGACCATGGTCACCGGGCCGGAGCTGGGTCAGGTGCTCGCCGACTCGCGGGCGCGCGTGCTGTGCGTGTCCGGGGAGTTCGCCGGGCAGGCGCAGACGGCTCTTTCCCTCGCTCCCGAAGTCACCGACGTCGTGCTCGACCGCTGCGACCCGGCCGGGTTCGGCGTCCGGACGCACGACTGGCCGTCGCTGGCGGGTGCCGTCCCAAGTGGACGGACGTGGGAAGACTCGCCCGCGTTGTGGCTTTACACGTCGGGAACGACCGGACAGCCGAAGGGCGCGATGCACCGGCACGCGAGCATCCGCGCGGTCTGCGAGACGTACGCCCGCGGAGTGCTCGCGACGACGTCGGCGGACCGGTTCCTGTCCGTGCCGAAGCTGTTCTTCGCTTACGGGCTGGGGAATTCCTGCTTCTTCCCGCTCGGCGCGGGCGGCACGACGCTGCTGGAGCCTTCGCGGCCGACGCCCGCGTTGTTCGCTCGCCGTGCTCGGGAGGAGCGGCCGTCGCTGTTCTTCGCGGTCCCCACGTTCTACGCGGCGTTGCTGGCCAGCGACGTCCCGGATGACTCGTTTTCTTCGGTGCGGTACGCGGTTTCGGCCGGTGAGCCGCTGCCCGCGTCGCTGTTCGAACGGTTCCGCGCCCGCTTCGGGCTGGAGATCCTCGACGGCATCGGGTCGACGGAGGCCCTGCACATCTTCCTGTCGAACCAGCCGGGCCTGGTGCGGCCGGGCAGCACCGGCGTCCCCGTGCCGGGGTATTCCGTGCAGCTCCGCGACGAAGCCGGGGCGGTGATCGACGCCGCCGGGAAGCCGGGCGAGCTGTTCGTGGCCGGGCCGTCGACGGCGACCGGCTACTGGGCCCGCTACGACGCGACGAAGCTCGTCTTCCAGGGCGAGTGGCTGCGGACCGGCGACAGCTACGTCCGGAACGAGGACGGGACGTATTCCTGCCTGGGCCGGTTCGGGGACATGCTGAAGGCGGGCGGGATCTGGGTGTCACCGTCCGAAGTGGAGGAACGGCTGCGGCAGCACCCGGCGGTGGCCGAGGTCGCGGTGGTCGCCGCGCCGGACGCCGACGGCCTCGACAAGCCGGTGGCGTGCGTGGTCGCCGCGCCCGGCTTCGCGGTCGACCCGGCCGAGCTGATCGAGTTCTGCCGCGAGGGGCTCGCGGCGTTCAAGCGCCCTCGCGGAGTGGTCGAACTGCCCGAGCTGCCGAAGACGGCGACGGGCAAGATCCGCCGGAACGTGATCCGCGAGCAGGTCCGCGACGTGCTGCGGGTGGTGCCGAGCCCGTGATCGACGGGCACTTCGTGGTCGATGCCCACGTCCACGCACCCCGGCTGCCGACGCTGAAACCCGCGTGGCTGCAGTGGGCGCACGACTTCGCCGGGTCGTACCCGTGGCGTTCGGTGTACTCGGCGTCGGGTGAGGTGGTTCCGTCCGCAATGGACGAACTGATGGACTCCGAAGGCGTCGACCGGGTCTTGTTGTTCTGCGAATACAGCCCGCGCGCGACCGGGATCCAGCCGATCGAGGACAACCTGCCGCTGGTCGCGTTCAACCCGGAGCGGTTCCGCCTGGTGGCGAACGTCAACCCGTACGTCCACCACCCGGCGGCGGCGGAGGTCGAGCGGCAGCTGGACCTGGGCGCGGTGGCGCTGAAGATCCACCCGGTGCACGGCGCGTTCTCGCCGGCGGACAAGGAGCTGTACCCGGTCTACTCGTTGTGCGCCGAGCGCGGGGTGCCGGTGATCCTCCACTCGGGAACGTCGAGCTTCCCGGGTTCCCGCACCAGTTTCGGCAATCCCGAGCTGCTGTCCGATGTGGTCGAAGACTTCCCGTCGCTGCAGTTCGTTTTCGCCCACGGGGGTCGCGGCTGGTGGTACGACGTGGCGGCGTTCCTGGCGCTGGCGCGGGAGAACGTGTGGCTCGACCTGGCCGGGCTGCCGCCGAAGAAGCTCCCGGAGTACTACCAGCGCTTCGACCTGACGCGGTTGGCGGGGAAGTTCGTTTTCGGGACGGACTGGCCGGGGGTTCCTTCGGTGGCCGCGAACGTCCGGACCTTGGCCGGGCTGGGGCTGCCGGAGGACGTCCTGACGGGGGTCCTGTCCGGGAACGCGGTCAAACTGATGCCCTCGCTCGCCTAGGTCGTGAGTGGTAAGGCGGGTTCTAACCCGCCTTACCACTCACGACGGTGGTGGCTGGTCAGCCGGCGAGCTCGCGGATGCGCTCCATGGCCCGCCGGACCTCGGCGAAGCCGGTGGTGAGCGGGCTCAGCCCGATGCGGATGCCGTCCGGGCGGCGGAAGTCGATGAGCACGCCGTGCTCGATGAGGACGCGGGAAAGCCGTTCGGCGTCCGGGTGCCGGAGGGTCACGTGCCCGGCCCGGCGGTCGTCGTCGCGCGGTGAGGCGACCGTGAAGCCGAGCGGGACGAGCCAGGCGTCGGCGAGGGCGAGCACCCACCGGCCCAGCGCCACGGCCTTGGCCCGCACGCGGTCGAGGCCCGCTTCCGCCAGCAGCGCCACGCCCTCCTGGACGCCCACCATGCCGAGCACCGGCGGCGTGCCGGAGAGCGCCCGCCGGATGCCGGGCGCGGGAACGTACTCCGCGGCCATGCCGAAGGTGTCGGCGGCGCCCATCCAGCCGGTGATGGGCTGACCGAACGCGGTGTGGTGGCGCGCGTTGACGTAGAGGAACGCGGGCGCGCCGGGCCCGGCGTTGAGGAACTTGTACGTGCAGCCGACGGCGAAGTCGGCCTCGGCGGCGTCCAGCTCGACCGGGATCGAGCCGACGCTGTGGCAGAGGTCCCAGACGACGAGCCCGCCGCGCTCGTGCACCAGCCGCGTGACGGCGGCGAGGTCGGTGATCGCCGCCGTCCGGTAGTCCACATGGGACAGCGTGACGACCGCGGTCCGCGGCCCGGCGACCGCGGCGACGTCGTCGCTCTCGACCCATCGGACGGTGCGCCCGAGTTCGGCGGCGACGCTCTCGACGAGGAACCGGTCGGTGGGGAAGTTCGCGGTGTCGGTGACGATCTCGTCCCGGCCCGGCCGCAGCGCGACGGCGGCCCGGAGCGCCTTGTAGAGGCACACCGACGTCGAGTCGGCGACGATGGTCTGCCCCGGTGCGGCGCCGAGCGCGACGCGGCCGAGCTCGTCGCCGATCTCCTCGGGCAACGTGAGCCAGCGTTCGTCCCAGGACCGGATCAGCCGGCCACCCCACTCGTGGGTGACGAGCTCCTGCAGCCGCTCCGCGGTGGCGCGCAACGGGCGGCCCAGGGAGTTCCCGTCGAGGTAGGCGACGACGCCGGGATCGCCGATCGGGACGAACCGCTCGCGGAAGGCGGCGAGCTCGTCCTCGGCGTCGAGGCGCTCCGCGGCCTCGGCCGAGAGGTCGGCGGCGGTCAGCGGTTCTGTTCCTTCACCCGCACGGCTTCCTTGCGGACCTCGGCCTGGGTGGCGCGCTCGCGGACGAGCCAGTCGGGGCTTTCGGCCTTCAGTGCGTCGATCTGCTCGGTGGTGAGCGGTTCGGTGATGCCGCCGCGGGTGAGGCCGCCGATGGAGACGCCCAGCTTCGCCGCGACCACCGGGCGGGGGTGCGGGCCCGTGCGGCGCAGTTCCCGCAGCCACTCCGGCGGGTCGGTCTGCAGCGCGTTCAGCTCGTCGCGCGTCACGACGCCCTCCCGGAACTCCGCGGGGGTGGCTTCGAGGTACACACCCAGCTTCTTCGCCGCCGTCGCGGGCTTCATCGTCTGGGTGGTCTTGTGCGACGTCATGCCGTCCAGGGTAGCCAGCGTCACTCCCGGTAACCTGACCCGGTGACCTCTTTCAAGCTCGCGTACGTCCCGGGAGCCACCCCCGCCAAGTGGGTGCGGACCTGGGGCGAGCGGGTGCCGGAGGTGCCGCTGACCCTGGTCCCGGTGGAGGCCGCCGACGCGACCGGCCTGCTGCGCGCCCGGGAGGCCGACGCGGCGCTGCTGCGGTCGCCGATCGACCGGGACGGCCTGCACGCGATCCCGCTCTACACCGAGACGACGGTCGTCGTGGTGCCGAAGGACCACCTGATCGCGGCGGCGGACGAAGTGTCCACTGAGGACTTGGCGGACGAGGTCGTGCTGCACCCGGTCGACGACACGCTTGCGTGGGAGACGTGGCCGGGACGTCCGGCGGTCTCGCGGCCCGAGACGACGGCGGACGCGATCGAGCTGGTCGCGGCCGGGGTCGGGGTGCTCGTCGTCCCGCAGTCGCTCGCCCGGCTGCACCACCGCCGGGACCTCACCTACCGGCCGGTCGGGGACGCGCCGCAGTCGAGCGTGGCGCTGTCGTGGCTGGAGGAGGAGACGACGGACCTGATGGAGCAGTTCATCGGGATCGTCCGCGGCCGGACGGTGAACAGCACGCGCGGGCGCCCGCAGGCGCCGGCCGAGCGCAAGCGCCCGGACCGCAAGCCCGCCGCGGCCAAGCCGGCACGGCGGGGTGGCGGGGCCGCCGGGAAGCGGCGCCGGCGGGGCTGAGCCGCTACGACGTCGTGCAGACGCAGTTGCCGTCGGCGCGGTCGGGCAGGTCGGGGTCGTCGAACCAGTGGCCGCCCTCACCGAGGTAGCGGAATTGCAGGACCGTTCCCGGCGTCACGTCGATCGACGCCGAGCGGCGGCCGTTGGAGCGCGGCGTGAGGTGGTGCCGCCCGGGCGTCCAGTCGTTGAACGAGCCCACGACGCTCACCCGGCCGGGCGGCGCGCCGATCGGCAGGCTGAAGGTGACGCGCTGGGTGCCGGCCCGGCTCTTGCTGATCTTGATCACTCGTGGGGGCCTTTCACGGGAAGGGTTCGGGAGGGCGTGCTCGGCACTGAGCGCCGACATGATCGCACAGGAGTGACGATTCGGTCACGCCCAGTGCCCGATTGGGTTACGGGGCCGCTCAACGGTCCGCCACTGACCGGGTGATGCTGGGGTGAACCATGATCACTTCGGGGTTGCTTTCCCGTGGCGGTGGGAAACTGACTGCCGTGACCGTCGCCGCTGATCGTCAAGTCAAGGACCCGTGTGCCTGGCTCAGCGCCGTCACCCACGAGCTCGCCGACGCCCACCCGGCTGACACGCGAGCGGTGCTCATGACGGTGTGGGACGGGTTGGTCGCCGCCCGCCTGGCCGGGCTGTACGCCGCGGCCGCTTCGCCCCGCTGGCGGGCGAGACAGCGTCACGCCGAAGCCGTCGAGTTCGATCTCGCCGTGCAGCTGGCGCGCAACTGCACCATCGGCACCGGCCTGGCCATCCCGGCCCGGCTCCCCGGAGCCGCGGTCGCCTGGCCCGCCGAACGCGCCGACGCGGCGATCGCGGCGGTGGTTTCCTTCTGCGGCACGGCGGAAGCGATGCTGCGCCGGACGGGCGAGCTGACGCCGGTGTGGGAGGACAGCCTGCTCGGCCCGGTCGCGCTGACCCGCTGGCTGGCGGACTGCTGGACGGGCCGCCACACCGGCGGCTGCCCCCTGCAGTTACCGGTGCCTCCACCGCCGTGGTGGCGTTGAGGGGCGGCCGTCGGTGGTCGGGGCCCGGCTGCGTGGTGGACGCGGTCTGCCGGGCTTCGGCCGAAAGGTGCGGCTGACCGGGGTGGTGGGGAGGGCTGGGTGGGGTGCCGGTCCGGGCGTCCGCGTGCCGCTCGGGCCGGTGAGGCATCTGACGGTCGGCGTTCGCGGTGGGCGCCGCGGGCGTGTCCGTCAGGTGAAGGCTGGTGCCGGCGAGAGGAGGCCGAGGGGTGACCGACCCGTGTTCGAGACTCCCGGAGGCGACCCGCGCTGCGGTGCGCGCGCTCCTGCTGGCCGAGCTGACGGCAGCCGGCCACCGCGCCCGCGCTGCGGGCTGCACCCCCGAAACCCTGTCGGCCGTGTTCGAAGCCCGCCGCCGTTCGCTCGAAGACGGCTGACGGCCCTCCCGGGCGCGGGGTCAGCGGCCCAGGATGGCCAAGGCCGTTGCCACGATCCCCTCCACTCGCTCCCGGTCCGCCAAGGCCGCTGCCAGCCAGTCGTCGTGGGGTGTGCCCTGCGGGGCCTGCTCGCCGAACACCGCTCGGACCACCGCCGCCACCGCCGAGGCCGCCGCCTCCCCGCGGTCCAACCGGAGTTCGATCGCCCGCAGCGCCTGTTCGGCCAGGTCCGCGAGCCGGGCGTCCGCCAGCTCGTGGGATGCGACCAGCTCCAGTGGTGGCGACTCCGCCGGCATCGGCGCGACCGGGGCCTGCTTGTGCCCCAGCGGCCTCTCGACGTGCTCCGCGTGCCACGCCGGGCGGGTGCGCATCGCGGCCAGGACCCGGTCGACCTCGCGGTCGAGCGTGTCGCGGGCGGGCGGGGGTTCGCCCGTCACCTCCGCCCGCCGGGCCGCCCAGCCGTCCAGGGGCCACAGTTCCGCTCCCGCCGTGGCCGGGACGCCGACCCAGACCAGGATCTGCACCGCCAGTTCGCACAGCCACGGGTCGTCGCCGAGGGCGCCGGCCAGCCAGGCCGGGAGGCGCGGCCTCTGCAACGCCCCGATTTCGCCGCGGCGGCGCCGGTGCGCGTCGACCGTGGCCGGGATGAGGCGGGTGGCCAGCCAGCCCTCGAGGTTGTCGATCGGGCCGGTCGCGCGCCGCAGGGCGTGGTCCACCACCGCCTCGACGTCGTCGTGGAAGCGGTCGAGGCAGTCGGGCCGCAGCCACTCGAGGCCGCGGGCGCAGTCGACGTGGCGGCGCCGGTGTTCCAGTGGCTTGGTGATCCGCGTGAAGACCAGCGGCCACGCCACCGTGTAGACCCCGCCGCGCAGCCGGGCCAGTGCGCGGGGCCGGGCGTCCGCCGCCGAGCCGGCGAGCAGGCCGTCGCGGGCCAGCCGCCGGACGCCGGCGACGTCGGCCGGCCCGGTAGTGTCCAGCACCCTTCCTCCCCGATGCCGATCCCGATGCCGCTGCCGGAAGTCGACGGGGAAATGGTCGGGCAGCCGCGGAGGCGGAAAAGGCCGCGGGCGGGCCGAAATCGCGGGGAACTGGCCAATCCCTGGCCACCGGGGAATCACCTGATCGGCGCAGCAGCGGCCGCCGATCGCCGCGAAGTGCCCGTGGTTCAATGGAAATCCCATGGCACACGAGGACGGGCTGCTCCGGGAACTCACCACGTTGCGGCGCGGCTGGGGATTGGAAGCCGAGCGGTTGCGCGGCCGGCTCGGGCCGCTCGTTTCCGGCTGGTGTGAAATCCACCGGACGACGAGCGACCGCGATGCGCGCCGCGTTCTGCGGGAAGCGATTTCGGCCGCGATCGCGGAATTCCCGGCCGACGACAAACTGGCGGTGAACGTCGCCCTCGGCATCGCCCCCGGCGCCCAGCACGCCCTGCTGAGCGACCGGATCGGCGTCCTCGCCGATCAGCTGCGCGTCTCGGAACGCACGGCCCGGCGCCGCGTCGACCGGTCGTTCGCCCGGCTCGCCGCGGAGATCGAGGCCGGCGCGCGGCCGGGCAACGGCGTCCCCGGCCCGGACGACGGCTGGTTCGTCAAGCGGCTCAAGGTGCTCGTCCGGCTCGACACGGGCGAGCCGGAGGTCACCGAGGAACGGCTGATCGTGGCGACCCGTGACAAGCTCGCCCGGATCTCCGCGCAGTTCACCGTGCCCCGCACCGAAGACGGCCGGGACGGCGAGCGCGAGGTCGCCGCGGACGCCCGGCACGGCGTCCGGATCAGCGAAGGCACCCGGGACGGCCAGCGGCACTTCCGTTGGCTGCTCGACCTGCCGCGGGCCCTGGACCGCGGCGACAGCCACACGTACTCGCTGGTGTACCGCATCCGGGACGGCCTGCCGATCCGGCCGTCGTACGTGTTCGTGCCGCTGGTGACGTGCGAGTCGTTCGAGGTGCGCGTGCGCTTCGACCCGCGGAAGCCGCCGTGGGTGGTGTGGCGGCTGGACCGCGTCCCGCCGTCGGTGCTCGCCGACCCGCCCCAGCCGGGCGAGCCGCTGCCGCTGGACGGCGCCTGCGAGGTCGCGCAGGAGTTCGCCGCGCCGCAGCTCGGGTACGCCCACGGGCTGCGCTGGCTGCCGCGGCAAGATATTCCTTGACGTGAATATTCTTTTGTGTGAATACTGGGGCCCATGGACCGGATCGCCGCAGCACTGGGGGACGCCGCCCGGTGGCGCATCGTCGAACTGCTCGCCGAGCGCCCCCGCTCGGTGGGCGAGCTCGCCGAGCTGACCGGGCTGCGGCAACCGCAGACCACCAAGCACCTCCAGACCCTCGCCCGGGCCGGCCTGGTCACCGTCTTCCCGCTCGGCCAGCGCCGCGTCCACGCCCTCGAAGCCGGACCGCTGGCGGCTTTCGCGGGGCGGCTGCGGGAGCTGGCCGACACGACCGAGGCGCACGCGGGCGAGCGGGACGCCGTGGCGCGGTACCGGGCGGCCATCGAGGCGGACACGGCGGCCGCGGACCGGGACCGGTGGGCGGACGGGCGCGCGTTCGCGTTCGACCGCCTGCTGCCCGCGCCGGCCGCCGACGTCTGGCGGCACTGGACGGACGCGGACCTGCTGGCGAGCTGGTGGGTTCCGCCGTCGATGACGGTCACCGCCTGCACCCTCGAGCCGCGGCCGGGCGGGCGGGTGGTGCTCGGCTACCGCGACGCCGACGGCGAGTACCGCGCCGAAGGCCGGGTGCGGGTCGCGGACGAGCCCGGCCGCCTCGGCTTCGACCTCGCGGTGACCGGCCCCGCCTCCTTCACCGGCCACTACGACCTGGAGCTGAACCCGGAGCCGGCCGGCACCCGGCTGCGGCTGGACCTGCGCATCACCGCCACGACGGTCGAGGCCGTCCCCTTCATCGCCGGCATCGAAACCGGCTGGGGCCAGGTGCTCGACCACCTCGCCGACGTGCTCACCGTACGAAAGGACCGAACACCATGACCGAGCCGACCGGCCGCCGGGTGACCGCCAACCTCAGCCTGACCCTCGACGGGCGCTACCACGGCCCCGCCGGGCCCGCCGACATGGGCGCGATCCTCCCGTACGCCACCACCGAAGTCGCGCGGCGCCACCTCGGCCGCATCTGGGAAAGCGCGTCGACGGCGGTGCTGGGCCGGCGCAACGCGGAGGGGTTCCTCGGGTTCTGGCCCACCGTCGCCGCCGACGAGAACGCCGACCCGCGCGACCGCGGCTACGCGAAATGGCTGGTGGACGCCGAGAAGGTGGTCTTCTCGACCACGCTGTCCGACGCCCCGTGGGAGCGCACCCGGCTGGTGAACGCCCCGGCCGCGGACGTCGTCGCCGAGCTGAAGACCACCGGCGGCGGCGACATCCTGGTCAACAGCAGCGCGAGCGTCATCAAGCCGCTGCTCGCGGCGGACCTGCTCGACCGGCTGTACCTCATGGTCTGCCCGGAGATCGCGGGCGGCGGGCCCCGGCTGTTCGACGACGGCCTGCCCGCGTCGCGGTGGCGGCTCACCCACCACGAAACCGGCGAGCTGGGGGAGACGGCGGTGGTCTACGACCGCGTGCGCTGATCGGCGGCGCGAGGAATACCAAGTGAGGGGATGCCCGGCCGGGGGCCGGCTGGCTACCGTTCCCGAGCCGCCGGCCCGCTGGAAGCCGTGCGGATCACCGGTATTCACCCGTGCCCGGAGGGTTGCGCATGGCCGAAGCAGATTCCGTCGACCGGCGCACCTTCCTCACCGCCGCGGGCGTCGTGGCGGGGGCGGCCTTGGTCGGTCCCAGTGCCCCACGGACGGCGTCGGCGGCCACCGCGCCGCCGGTGGCGCCCCACTTCGGGCTCACCAAGTTCCTCGACCCGCTGCGGATCCCGCCGGTGATCCAGGCGCATTCGCGGCGGTACCAGGGTGACCTCACGGTCACCATGACCACCGCGCGGACGCGGCTGCACTCCCAGCTGCCGGAGAGCACACTGTGGACCTACGAGGGTCATTTTCCCGGCCCGACCATCGAAGTCCGGAGCGGGAAGCGGCTTCGCGTCGCGTGGGCGAACGAACTGCGGGGCACGGTCCCGCTCGTGGCGGTGCGGGCGCCGTACGCCGTGCCGACGCCGGCGAACCAGCCCGGTTACCGCGCCGCGGACGGCAGCCTGCCCGCCGGGGTGGAGCTGATCGAGGGCGTCGCCGAGCTGCCGCCGTGGAACGTCGTGCACCTGCACGGCGCGCTGACGAACGCCGGCAACGACGGCTGGGCGCACAACGGGATTTCGCCGGGGCAAACGCAGCTCACCGAGTACCCGAACCGGCAGGCCGCCACCGCGCTCTGGTACCACGACCACGCGATGGCCGTGACGCGCTTCAACGTCCATTCCGGACTCGCGGGCCTGTACCTGATCCGCGACGACGAGGAGGACCGGCTGCGCCTTCCCGGTGGTGATCACGAAATCCCGCTGGTGCTCGCCGATCGCAACTTCGACACCGACCCGGTGACCGGGGCGTTGACCGGCCGGCTGTTGTTCAAGTTCCAGTACCTGCCCGCGTCCGGCACGACGGCTCCGGTGACCGGCCCGTTCACGTTGGTCAACGGCGGTATCTGGCCGCACTTGGACGTCGACGCGCGCTGGTACCGCTTCCGGGTGCTGAACACGGCGAACGGCCGGTATTTCCGGCTGGATCTGGTCGACGAGGCGGGGGTGGTGCGCAACGACGCGGTCCGGATCGCCGGTACGGACGCGGGTCTGCTGCCCGCGCCGGCGGCGGTGCCGGCAGGTGGGCTGACTCTGACCCCGGCGGAGCGCGCCGATCTGCTGATCGACTTCAGCCGGTTTCCGGGGCAGCGGTTGCGGCTGGTCAACACGGGGGCCTCGATCGAGCCGGACATCATGGAGTTCCGGGTCGAGAGCCGCCGTCGTCCGGAGCCGTTCCGGGTGCCGGCGCGGCTGTCCACTTCGTACGTCCGGGTGGAGCGGGTGCCGGAGGATCACGACGAGGTGTTCGTGGCGACGACGCCGCCCGGGGTGGCGGGCCGGCCGCATCCGGAGATGTGGGAGCTGAAGGAGATCGTCGATCCGGCGGAGGTGCCGGCGCGGTTTCCGGAGGAGGGTGTTCTGCAGGTCACCGATCCGGTGCTGGGGCGTGTGCGGACGTTCCGCAGGGTGGCGCGCATGTTCGACGATGCGACGACGATTTTCGTCGACCGTGGCCGCTGGGTGGTGTGGAACTTCTTACAGTTGGGCGGTGCGCCGCACCCGATGCACATCCACTTGGCGCGCTTCCAGTTGCTGACCAGGAGCAAGTTCGCCGACTTGAGTGCGTTCGACACGGCGGCGGGCGGAACATCGCGTCCCCTGCCGGCTCCGGTCGCGGGCCGGCCGGTCGAGAGGCACGAGGAGGGCTGGAAGGACACGTTCGACGTGTGGGCGGGCGACTGGGTCCGGGTGGCGGGCAGGTTCGAGGAGGCAACGGGTTCATTCATGTACCACTGCCACATCCTCGACCACGAGGACGAGGGAATGATGCGCCCCTTCGTGGTCCACCCACCCGAGATAGCCCGCTTCCACATGCACCCAGGCACCCCAGCCCACCCCACGATGCCGGGCCACGAAGGCCACTAGCCCACCGATCGGCCACCCACCCGATCGAGCGACCACCTCCCCACCGGGACCAGCGCTACCCACGTTTCGCCCCAGACCGAATGGTGTGCGAGGCCCCCGAAGCAAGGTCACGACGCAAGCCAGCCACGACGGGGTTCCGGGGGAAGGTCACGACGCAAGCCAGCCACGCCGGGGGCAAGGTCACGACGCAAGCCAGCCACGACGGGGGTCCGGGGGCAGAGCCCCCGGGCGGGGTCTGGGGGTTGCACCCCCAGAAAACACAACGAAGCGAGAGAGCCCACCGAAGGCGCGAAGCGCTGAAGGAGGGCTCACGAGAGTAGGGCGGGCGGGGCTCGAACCCGCGGCCAAGGGATTATGAGTCCCCTGCTCTAACCAACTGAGCTACCGCCCCCTGGTCCCGGCGTGCACAGGCGCCCCGAGGTTTGCGTGTGCACAGAACACCCAGTTCGCTTCAAGTTATCACAGCGGCCATACGGGCAGATCCGGTAGGCCAAACAGGTTGTCGTGGCCGCCGACCGGCGCAGGCTCGTCTAGGTTGCAAGGGCGTCACCGCTGACCGGAACGGCGGGAGTAAGAATGGGCTCTGCCACCTCGTCTCGTTCCTGGGCTGTCCGGCTGGCGTTGCTGGACGCATTCGCCGCGGGGGCCGGCCTGGGTTACCTCGCGCACGAGTACCGGGAGGTCGTCGTGGCGAACCCCGGGGTGGTCGGCGTGACGCTGCTGCTCGTGTTCGTTTCGGGCTATCTGGTCCGCGTGGCCGTGCGCGCGTTGCGGCGCGCGGGATCGCGGGTCGACGCGATTTTCGCGGAAGAATTGGGAAAGAAGCCTTCGCCCCGCCCGCGGTGACGGAAATTCCCCGCGGGCAGGCCGAAAACCGCGGATTCCGTTCAGCTTCCGCCGCCGGTCGATGTGGTGGGGGTGGTCGGCGGCGAACTGGTGGGCGAAGGCGTCGTGAACGTGGGAGTCGGTGTGGTGGTCGGGGTTGTCGGGGCGGCGTAGGCCGCGTAGCTGAACCAGATCTGGCCGAACGTCTTCGGCGTGGTCTGGGAGAACATCGCCCGCACCTGGAATGTGGTCGCGGTGAAGGAGCCCTGCACCGTGTTGAGCATGAACCCGTTGTACGGGTTCGGCGTGTTGGCCGACACCACGACCGCCTCCGGTACCTTGCCGAGGCTGTGCGGCACGGTGCAGAAACCGCCGCCGTCGGTCACGCAGGTGGCCTGCGCCGCCTGGACGATCGGTGCCGGCGACGGGCCGACGGCGGCCGATGCACCCGCGAAGACCACCGCGCCTGCCGTGACCACCGCGGCGCCGGCCAGTGCGGCGAGCGCGGTTCGTGCCTGGGTCCCCATGAAATCCCTCCCTTGATCGTGGACGCCCCCGGAGTCGTTCCACCGCTCCGCGCTGTTACGACGAGCGTGGTCTTCCAGGGCCACGCGATCCTCGGCAGCCGTCTGTACACATTGGACGGATCGGGGGCACGCCGACGCCGACATCGATTCCTACGTGACGCGCATCGAGGCCGGCACGAGCTCCCGTTCCTCCTCGGCCGCGTAGCGCCGGGCCAGGGTGGCGCAGACGATCAGCTGGATCTGGTGGAACAGCATCAGCGGTAGGACGATCAGCCCGACCTGCGCGTGCCCGAACAGCACCGTCGCCATCGGGAGGCCGCTGGCCAGGCTCTTCTTCGACCCGCAGAACACGATGGTGATCCGGTCCGCTCGCGCGAAGCCCAGCAACCGGGCGCCCCAGCCCGTCGCGCCGAGGACCGCCGCCAGCAGCACGCCGCACACCACGACCAGCACCAGGAGGTGGCCCACGTCGAGCCGGTGCCAGATGCCCTCCGTCATGCCCGCGCTGAACGCCGTGTAGACCACCAGGAGGATCGAGCCGCGGTCGACCAGCTTCAGCGGTGCGGCGTGGCGGGTGATCCAGCCGCCGATCCAGCGGCGGGCCAGTTGGCCCGCCACGAACGGGGCCAGCAGTTGCAGCACGATCCCGAGCACGGCCGAACCGTCGACGCCCGCGCCGTCGCCGGCCAGCAGGAGGGCCACCAGCAGCGGCGTCACCACGATGCCGGCCAGGTTGGACAGCGAGGCGCTGCAGATCGCCGCCGCGACGTTGCCGCGGCCGATCGAGGTGAACGCGATCGACGACTGCATCGTCGAGGGCAGCACCGCCAGGAACAGCACCCCGGCCGCCAGCTGGTCCGGCAGCACCGAGGGCGGCAGGAGGAACAGCGCCAGGCCGAGCAGCGGGAACAGGACGAACGTCGCCGCGAGCACCACCGCGTGCAGCCGCCAGTGCCGCAGCCCGTCGAGGGCCTCCTGCGTCGAAAGGCGGGCGCCGTACAGGAAGAACAGCAGGCCGACGGCGATCGTGGTGGCGATGCCGAAGCCGTCGGCCACCGCGCCCGAGGCGGGCAGCAGGGTGGCGACGCCGACGGTGGCGAGGATCGCGAGGACGAACGGGTCGAGTCGAAACCGGGACATGGATCTCCTTCCGCAGCAATTCTCGGCCACCTCCCGCTCATTGTGAACCCCGATGACCGGACTGACTGTCATCGCGAATCGCGATAGGCTGACCCGGTGCTGGACCCGCGCCTGTGCCGTTCGTTCCTCGCAGTCGCCGAGACGCGCAGCTTCACCGCGGCCGCGCGGCGGCTCGGCGTGGGCCAGCCGACGGTCAGTCAGCACGTGCGGCGGCTCGAGCGTGACTCCGGCGGCCTGCTGTTCGCCCGGGACACCCACACGGTGGAACTCACCGCGCGCGGGCAGGCGATGCTCGGGTTCGCGCAGACGATCGTCGACACCGAAGAGCGCGCGGAGCGGCACTTCCGCGGCGCCGAGCTGCGCGGCCGGGTCCGCTTCGGCGTCTCCGAGGACTTCGCGCTCGGCGAGCTGCCGGAGATCCTGCACCGGCTGCGCCGCAGTCACCCGCTGGTGGACGTCGAGCTGACCGTCGAGCTGTCGGACGTCCTGGCGCAGCGGCTGCGCTCCGGGCAGCTGGACCTGGTCCTGGGCAAGCGCCGCCCGGGCGCGCACCACGGCCGGCTGCTGTGGCGGGAGCCGCTGGTCTGGATCGGGTCGGCGGCCACGGTGCTGGAGCCCGGCCAGCCGGTGCCGCTGGTGCAGTACCCGATGCCGTCGATCACGCGCCAGCTGGCGGTGGAGGTCCTCGAACGCGCCGGGCTGGAGTGGCGCGCGGCGTGCCAGACGTCGAGCTTGACGGGCCTGCGCGCCGCGGCGGCGGCCGGTCTGGGGGTGACCCTGCACGCGCGCAGCCTGGTGCCGGCGGACCTGACCGAGCTCGACGGGCTCCCGGAACCCGGGGACATCGAGTTCATGCTGCTGGCCCGCGAGTCCATGGAGGGCCCGGCGGCGGCGTTGGCGGAGTTCGTCCTGGAGCGGGTGCGGCGTTAAGTCTCTTCGCCGGTGAGCAATCGCCGGAGCCGGCCGAGGGCACGGTGCTGCGCAACCCGGACCGCCCCCGGCGTGGAGCCCACCGCCGCGGCCGTCTCCTCCGCCGACAGCCCGACCACCACCCGCAGCACGACGATCTCCCGCTGCTTCGCGGGCAGGATGTCCAGCAGCCGGGCCAGGCGCTCGTTCAGCTCGAACCGCAGCGCCCGCTGCTCCGGCCCGGCCACTTCGCTCACGCCGTCCGGGACCTCGGGGACCGGGTCGCTGCGGTTGCGGGCCGCGGCGCGGTGGGCGTCCGCCACCTTGTGCTGGGCGATGCCGTAGACGAACGCCAGGAACGGGCGGCCCTGGTCGTGGTAGGACGGCAGCGCTGTCAGCACCGCGAGGCAGACCTCCTGGGCGACGTCGTCCGCCGAAGCGAACGAACGCTCGTGCCGGCCGACGCGGGCGCGGCAGTAGCGCACCACCAGGGGCCGGATCGTGGCGAGCAGGCGTGCGGTCGCAGCGTCGTCGCCCGCGATCGCGGCGGCGACCGGCTCGTCGTGGCGGCGCCAGTGCGGGGGGAACGTTTCGGCGGGCTGCGCCGCGGCGATCTCCCGGACGAGCGCCCGGCTGCGCACCCGCAGCAGGGTGCCCTCGACGTCGAGCCCGGCGCGCAGCGAGTCGTGCAGGGCGGCGTTGGACTCCCGGAGCTGCTCGGTGATCGCCCGATCCCCGTACTCGGTTGCCGGCATTTCCCTCACCTTTCCCTGTCCCGCTGGTCGCCGGGCCGGGCGGCCCGGACTCGCCTGAGGCGTTCCCGCACGTGGCGGAGGGTGGACCGGACGGTCGCCGGGGCGATCCGGAGCGCGTCCGCGATCTGCGACGGCGTGAACCCGTCGAGCGACCACGCCAGGACCATCCGCTGCTTGCCCGGGAGGGCGGCGAGCAGGTCGATCAGCCCCGTGTGCTGCTCGACCAGCCCCGCGAGCTCCTCGTCGTCCCGCGGGTCGCCGGCCAGGGTCCAGTCCGCCCGCGCGTCGCCCGGGGCCTCGATCAGCCGCCCCGCGACCCGGCGCACCCAGGCCCGCGGGTCTTCGGCGGTCGGCCACGCCTCCAGCGCGTGCAGCATCGCCTCGGCGGCGACGTCGCGCGCGGTCTCGACCTCGAACCCGGCCTTGCAGAGGAACGCCACGAGGGCCGGGAAGTCGGCGCGGAAGAACGCGTCGAACTCGTCGTGACCGCACACCTGACCCCACCACCCCTCGCCCTCACAAGGACAGGTGCAGTGAGTCGCCCGCTACGTGTAACGATTCGATCAAGACTCCCCGGTAGGAGTAATGGACCGCGTTGCCTCGGTGACGGGTGGTGACGAACGCTCGCGGCCGCCCTCGGCGCCCGGCGACCCCCCGGGTCCGCGAACGGCGGATTCCGGACAGCGGGCACCGCGATCGCCCATCGCCGCGTTTCGATCACGCCGGGCCGGAAACCCCTACCGGACAACGCAGAAGCGGACCGGCGGCGGCCGGCCCGCAGTCGCCTGACGGCGTGCGGAGTTCGCCGATCGGGTGACGTGATCGACATCGAGATCCCGGGAAGAAGGGCGTACTCTCATGTGTTGCAGTCTTGGTTGCCCGGAGGGTGAGCCGGGAACCGAAGCCAAAACCTCCTTGACTCAGGCGGATACGCTCGCGCGTCCGCTGAAGTTAAGTCGGTTGACGCGCCCCAACAATGGGAAGCAGTAAGAGAAGGAGGTGAACGAAGGAAATGGAAGCCACGATGACGGGCTGGGCGGAACTCGCGGCCTGCAAGGACGAGGACCCGGAACTGTTCTTCCCGATCTCCGAGGTCGGCCCCGGCGCCCGGCAGACGGCGCAGGCGAAGGCCGTGTGCGCGCGCTGCCCCGTGCGCGCCGAATGCCTCGGCTACGCGCTCGACAACGGCCTTGACCACGGCGTCTTCGGCGGCACCACCGCGGACGAACGCCGCCGGCTGGTGCGCACCGCGCCTGAGCGGCACCGAGTGGCCTGACCGCCGCCCGGTGACCTCTCCCGGCGGCCTCGAGCACCACACCGAATCCGGAAGAAATCCGATTCCGGCCGTGTGCGCGCCCGGGTGGGTGATTCCCCGTGAATCACCCACCCGGGCTTTTTACGCGCGATATCTATGCGTCGCTTTGCATCATTCCCGCCGGTCCGCGGTCGTCGCGCCACGTCTCCGGCAGGCCCCACGCCGCCGCCGTGGCCGACTCGAACGCGGCCATCGCCGTGATCGACCCGGCCTCCACGGTGAACAAGGTGACCCCGAACCACCGGTAATCGTGCTCTTCCGGGCGTTTCAGGTAGGTCGCCACCGCGGGCTGGCGGTTGGCCCGCACCGGCCGCATCCGGAACCGCCCCACGCAGTCCGGCGACGCCGGGTCCAGCGAGAACGAGAGCGCCCGGACGATCGAGGCGCGGTTGCCGAACCACAACGAGTACGGCGGCATGATCGCCTGGGCGTCTTCGTGCAGCAGCCGGGCCACCGCCGACACGTCACCGGCTTCGTACGCGGCGATGAACCGCTTCAGCAGTGCCGCTTCCTCGGCGGTCGGGTCGCCGACCGTCCACTCTGTACGCCGCGGGGGCAGTCGTTCACGCAGCGTCGCCCGGGCTCGCTGGAGCGCGCTGTTCGCCGACGCCACGCTCGTTTCCAGTGACGCCGCCGTCTCCTTCGCCGACCAGCCGAGCACGTCCCGCAGGATCAAAGCCGCCCGCTGCCGCGGCGGCAGGTACTGGACGGCGGCGAGGTAAGCCAGCTCGATGGTCTCCCGGTCGACGACGGCGTCGTCCGGGCCCGCGCCGTCGAGCAGCCGGTCCGGGTACGGCTCGAGCCACGGCAGGTCGGCGGCCGCGATCGGGCCGTCCGGCTCCCCGGCCGGGCCGAGCTGATCGGGCAGCACCCGCCGCGGACGGCGGGCGAGGACGTCGAGGCAGGCGTTCGTCGCGATCCGGTAGAGCCAGGTGCGCACGCTCGCCCGGCCCTCGAATCCGTCGCGGGCCTTCCAGGCGCGCAGGAACGTCTCCTGCGTGAGGTCTTCGGCGTCGGCCAGGGAGCCGAGCATCCGGTAGCAGTGCACCTGGATTTCCCGGCGGTGCCGTTCGACGAGCGTCTCGAAGTCCTGACCCACCCGAGAACGCTAGCGCACCCCGGCTGGGAAACTGCTGCCATGAGCGGAACGGTATTGGTGCTCGGCGGCCGCAGCGAAATCGGACTGGCCGTGGCGAAACGCCTGGTCAGCGGGGACGCCCGGCGGTTCGTGCTGGCCGCGCGGCCGGGTGCGGACCTGACCGCGGAGGTCGCCGCGCTGCGCGAGGCCGGCGCCGAGACGGTGGATACGGCCGAGTTCGACGCCGACGACCTCGCCGCGCACGGCCCGTTCCTCGACAAGGTGGCGGCCGGGCACGGGCCGCTCGAAACCGTCGTGCTCGCCTTCGGCATCCTGGGCGACCAAGCGCGCGCCGAACAGGACGCCACGCACGCCGCCGCGATCGTGCACACCGACTACGTCGCCCAGGTCGGCGTGCTGACCCACGCCGCGAACCTGCTGCGCGCGCAGGGGCACGGCCGGCTCGTCGTGTTCTCGTCGGTCGCCGGGGTGCGGGTGCGCCGCGCGAACTACGTCTACGGCTCGGCCAAGGCCGGTCTCGACGGCTTCGCGAGCGGACTCGCCGACGCCCTGCACGGCTCGGGCGTTCACCTGCTCCTCGTGCGGCCCGGCTTCGTGATCGGCCGGATGACCGAAGGCATGACGCCGGCGCCGTTCTCCAGCACCCCGGACCAGGTGGCCGAAGCGACCGTCGCGGCGCTGCGGCGGGGCCGCGGGGTCGTCTGGGTGCCCGGAATGCTCCGTCCGGTCTTCTTCCTGATGCGCCTTCTGCCGCGCGCGATCTGGCGCAAGTTGCCGCGGTGACGCGATAACCGGGGACCACTGTGGCCGGTGCCACAGCGCATGCGTGTGCACGCTTCCTCATCGTGCGTCGCAAAACCGGCCGAGAGGCCCGAATCCGCTCGGCCGATCGGGCAGCGTCACAGCTTTCCGACAACTTTCTCAGCTGATTCCCAGCTAACGCGGTGATCCTCGAAGGAGGGGAAGTCGCCAGAGGGAAGCAAGGGGAAAGCCGTGCTGTTGTCGTCGCGGGGGCGCCGCATCGGCGGCCGGGTCGCGCTCGGCGTTGTCTCGACGGTCGTGCTCGGCGCCACCGGCTACCTGTGGACGCAGTTGAGTTCCCTGGACTCCGGCATCGTCACCGCCGACGTCATCCCGCCGGCCGCGCAGCTCGACACCGAGGACACCCCGCCCGGCGAGCCGCTGGCGGTCGCCCAGAACATCCTGCTCGTCGGGATCGACGCCCGCACCGACGCGTATGGCAACCCGTTGCCGCAGAACGTGCTCGACGCGCTCCACGCCGGTGGCGGCGACGACGGCGGCGACACCACCGACACGATGATCGTCGTCCACATCCCGGCGGGCGGCGCCGCGGCCACCGCCATCTCGATCCCGCGCGATTCCTATGTGGACATCGCGGGCGGCTCCGGCAAGCACAAGATCAACTCGGCCTACAGCCGCGGCAAGAACGCCTCGATGTCCGGTTTGCGCGCCCAGGGCCTCTCCGGCGCCCAGCTGGAGGTGGCGGCGAACGAAGCGGGCGCGAAGACGGCGATCCAGACGGTCGAGAAGTTCACCGGGCTGACCATCAACCACTACGCGGCGATCAACCTCGCGGGCTTCGACGCGCTGTCGCAGGCCGTCGGCGGCGTCGACGTCTGCCTCAAGGCGCCGGTGCACGACAGCTACTCCGGCGCGGACTTCCCGGCCGGGACGCAGACGCTGTCCGGCGCGCAGGCGCTCGCCTTCGTCCGGCAGCGCCACGGGCTGCTCAACGGCGACCTCGACCGCATCGCGCGGCAGCAGGCGTTCCTGTCCGGGATGGCGAAGAAGGTGCTCAGCGCCGGCACGTTCACCGACCCGTCGAAGCTGAGCTCGCTGGTCAGCGCGGTGCAGGGCTCGGTGGTGCTGGACCGGGGCTGGGACATCCTGAGCTTCGCGCAGCAGCTGCGGGGGATGACCTCGGGCGCGATCGCGTTCGCCACCATCCCGGTGCAGAGCCTGTCGCTGGCGACGCCGTACGACGGTGACGCGGTCAAGGTCGACCCCGCGCAGGTCCAGCAGTTCGTCCGGACGGCGATCAGCACCGCGGCGGTGCAGGCCTCGGGCGACGACACGACCGGAGGCGTGAAGCCGGTCGCCGCCACCGGGACCAAGGCCCCGGCTCCTTCGTCGGACACGAAGCAGCCGGCGACCAGTGCGGCCGCCGGCTGCGTGAACTGAGGCCTCACACGAAGGCGCTCTGCCCGGTGATCGCCTTGCCGACGATCAGGGTGTTCATCTCGCGCGTGCCCTCGAAGGAGTAGATCGCCTCGGCGTCGGCGAAGAACCGCGCGACGTCGTACTCGAGCACGATCCCGTTGCCGCCGAAGATCTCCCGGCTCCAGGCGACGACCTCGCGCATCCGCGCGGTGACGAACGCCTTCGCCAGCGACGAGTGCTCGTCCTGGAAGATCCCCGCGTCCTGCAGGCGGGCCAGCTGCACCAGCATGCCCCAGGAGGCGGTGATGTTGCCGAGGCTCTTCACGAGCAGGTCCTGCACCAGCTGGAAGCGGGCGATCGGCCGGCCGAACTGCTGGCGCTCCTTGGCGTAGTCCAGCGCGAGCTCGTAGGCGCCGACCATCACGCCCAGCGCCTGCCAGGCCACGCCGCCGCGGGTGGCGCGCAGGATCTCGGCGACGTCGCGGAAGGAGTTGATGCCCTGCAGGCGGTTCTCCTCCGGCACCCGCACGTCGGTCAGGGTGATCTCGGCGTTTTCGACGATCCGGAAGGCGGTCTTGCCCTGGATCTTCTTCGCCACGAACCCCGGCGTGCCCTTCTCGACGACGAAGCCCTTGACGTTGTTGTCGTCGAGGTCCCGCGCCCACACCACGACGTAGTCGGCGAAAGTCGCGTTGCCGATCCACTTCTTGGCGCCGTTGAGGACCCAGGTGTCACCGTCCCGCTTGGCCGTGGTGCGCATGCCGCCGGCGACGTCCGAACCACCGAGCGGCTCGGTCATCGCGAACGCGCCGATCTTGTCCATCGCGGCCATCTCGGGGAGCCAGCGGTCGCGCTGCTCCTGGCTGCCGCCGGAGTGGATCGAGTACATCGCGAGTCCGTTGTGGACACCGAAGAACGTGGCCACCGAAGCGTCCGTGCGGCTCATCTCCATCGCCATCATGCCGGTGAGCAGGTGGCTGACCGCCGGCTTGTGCTCGCCGTAGCCCTCGTAGGGCAGGCCCGCGAGACCGCTCTCGCGGAACATCCCGATGAGTTCCTTCGGGAAGGTGCCGGCCTCCCAGTTCTCGTTCACCAGCGGCTTGACGTCGGTGCGCATGAAGTCGCGAGCCTGGACCAGCAGCTTGCGCTCCTCGTCGCTCAGCAGCGTCTCGTAGTTGTAGAAGTCGGCGGTCAGCTGGCCTTCGAGTGCTTCCATGGTCATTTCAGTTCTCCTCCACTGCGGTCAGGACGGCGAGCTGCTTGCGGTCGCGCGTCTCGGCGAGTTCCGAGTACGTGGAGGAGCCGTAAGCCTTTTCGACGGCTTCGATGAGCCGTTCCTGCTCTTCGGGGCTCTGGCTGGGGTTGCCCAGCCCGGCCCACATCTGCTTCATGGACTTGCCGATGTGCTCGGCCATGTGCCGGTAGCCGCCGAGGTGCGAGCCGAGGAACGGCCCGACCGTGGCCCAGCGGATGCCGAGCGAATTCGTCATCACCTTGTCGAGGTCCTCGGGCGTGACGACGCCCTGCTCGACGAGGTAGATCGCCTCGCGGCTGAGCGCGTTCTGCAGCCGGTTGCCGACGAACCCGGGGATCTCCTTGCGCTCCACGACCGGGGTGCGGCCGAGGAAGGTGTAGAAGTCGACGGCCTGCCGCACGGCTTCGTCGCTGGTGCGCTCGCCGGGGACGACCTCGACCAGCGGGATCAGGTGCGGCGGGTTGAACGGGTGTCCGATGAGGACCCGGCTGCCGTCGATTTCGCCGGTGAACGCCGTCGAGGGGATGGCGCTCGACGAGCTGAGCAGCAGCGCGTGCTTCGGCGCCTCTTCGACGAGCTGCTTGAAGAGGTCCTTTTTGAACTCGACGTTCTCCGGGCCGTTCTCCTGCACGACATCCGCGTCCCGCACGGCTTCGGTGACGTCGGCGGCGAGCTGCACGCGGCTCGCCAGCGCGTCGGCGGTCGTGCCGAGGTGCGGGGCGAACTGGGCCAGCGCATTTTCGACGGCCTCGGCGAGGTCGGGGCGGGGGTCGGTGACCCGGACGGTCAGGCCGTGGTGGGCGAACAGCGCCGTCCAGGACAGGCCGATCGTGCCGGCGCCGATGACTGCGGCGTTCTTCATGCCTGGGCTCCCTTCAAGTAGTCGAAGACCGGCTTGACCGGGGCGAGCGTCAGGTCGGTGAGGATGTGGCTCGCGGAGACGACCTCGAGCACCGGCAGGTCGGCCAGCGGGGCCAGGACGTGCTGGAACAGCTGGAGCCGGGCGGGCGCGGTGTAGGCCTCCTTGACCACGACGTCGGTGATCTCGGTGCGGACCAGTTCCTGGACGCGCGGGGCGCCGTCGTACCCGGGGATGGTCTTGAGCATGAACGTCGGCACGGTGATCTGGCGTTCGGCCTCGCGGGCGTCCAGTTCGTGGTGCTTGTAGCCCATGGTCGCGGTGGCCACCCGCAGCGTCCCGTAGTCCAACGTGCCCACGAGGACGCCGTTGTCGACATAGAGGTTCGGCGACCCGACCGTCTTCGGGTACGCGCTGACCTCGCGCCCGGACGCGGTGGCCGGGAAGTTGTCGAGGTACATCGCGTGCAGGTACTCGCCGCGCTCGCCGTCGAAGCTGACCTCGATCGCCTGGCCGGACTCGGTGTACGGGCCGTAGCCGGAGACGTCGCCCATCTTCATGACCTCGAAGCGCACCAGCGGTTCCTCGATCCGCAGGGGCTCCGGGACGACCGCGCGCAGGGCGTCGGCGTCGGTGCGGTAGACGATGTTGAGGTACTCGCGGTTCGTGAACCGCGGGACGACGGGCGCGAACGCCGGGGCGGTCAGCGGGGTCGTCACGTGCTGCCGTACTTCTTCGATCTTCATTCGCCTGTCCACTTCGGAGCGCGGCGCTCGGCGAAGGCGGTCATGCCCTCGCGGACGTCC
This sequence comes from Amycolatopsis sp. NPDC003861, assembly GCF_053605405.1. Taxonomy (NCBI): domain Bacteria; kingdom Bacillati; phylum Actinomycetota; class Actinomycetes; order Pseudonocardiales; family Pseudonocardiaceae; genus Amycolatopsis; species Amycolatopsis sp. NPDC003861. The sequence goes on along the minus strand of NZ_JBSGJD010000045.1, from coordinate 17,918 downwards.
TTGGACTGCATCAGGGTCTTGATCTCTTCGCGTTCCGCGGCCTTGGGGTCCGCGGCGCGCACGATCTTCTTGACGGCGGCGAGCGCGAGGGGCGCGTTCTCCGCCAGCTTCTCGGCCAGGCCGACGGCGACGGCGGCGGCGTCACCGGGCGCGGTCACCCGGTTGACCAGGCCGAGTTCGCCGGCGCGGCGGCCGGTGACGGGCTCGCCGGTGAGCAGGAACTCCATCGCCAGGTGGTGCGGGATCCGCTGGGGCAGCCGGACCACGCCGCCGCCCGCGGCGATCAGGCCGCGCTTGACCTCGGGCAGGCCGAACTCGGCGTCTTCGGCGGCGACGATGAGGTCACAGCCGAGGGCGAGTTCGAACCCGCCGCCCATGGCGAACCCTTCGACGGCGGCGATCAGCGGCTTGGTCAGCTCGGCTTCGGTCAGGCCGCCGAACCCGCGGCCGGGGATCTCCGGGGACTCGCCCTTGAGTGCGGCCTTGAGGTCCATGCCCGCGCTGAACGTGCCGTCGGCGCCGGTGAGGACGCCGGCCCGGAGCGTGGGGTCGCTCTCGAGGTCGTCGAGGGCGGCGGCCAGCCGGGTCGCGACGGCGGCGTTGACCGCGTTGCGGGCCTGGGACCGGTCGATCGTGATCAGCAGGGTGCTGCCGATCCGTTCGGTGCGTACTTCACTCATGACTCTTGCTTCTTTCAGAGTTCCGCGAGGACTTCGGCGGTGTCCTGGCCGGCCAGCGGGGCCAGGCGGCGGATCGAGCCGGGCGTCGCGGAGAACTTCACCGGGATGCCGACCGTGCGGATGGTGCCCTCGCTCGGGTGCTCGACGGTGTCCAGCAGGTGGCCGTCGCGGACGTACGGGTCCTCGTGGGCCCGGTCCAGCTCCAGCACCGGCGCCATCGGGATGCTGTGCTTCGCGCAGACCTCGGCCCACTCCTCGGTGGTCAGCGCCGGGGCGCACGCGGCGATCTGTTCGGTCAGCCACTCGTTGTCGGCGCGGTTGATGGCGTCGCCGTTCACGCGCGGGTCCTGGGCGAGGTCGGGGCGCTCGGCCGCGGCGAAGAAGTCGCGGAAGTTCTGCGGGTTGTAGGGGATGACGCAGGCGAGGCCGTCCTTGGTGCGGACCGCGGCGTGCCCCTTCGTCATCGACAGCGCGAACCCGGTGGGGCTTTCGGCCGGTTCGAAGGTGTGCCCGGCGAGGTGCTCGACCAGGTTGAACGCGATCAGCGTGTCGGTCATCGGGATCTCGATCTGCTGGCCCTGGCCGGTCTTGTCGCGGTGGACGAGCGCGGCGAGCACGCTGTAGGCGATGGTCAGCGACGACACCTTGTCGCCGATGATCGTCGGCAGGTAGACCGGCTCGCCCAGGGCCCGGTTGGCCACGTCGACCAGGCCGGACGAGGCCTGCACGGTCTCGTCGTAGGCGGCGTTGCCGGCCTGGGGGGAGTCGCTGCGGAAGCCCTGCGCGTGGGCGTACACCAGGCGCGGGTTGCGCTCGGCGACGTCGGCGTAGTTCAGGCCGAGGCGGCTCAGCGCGCCGGGGCGCATGTTGGTGATCAGCACATCGGCGGTGTCGATCAGCTCGAGGGCCCGCGCGCGTTCGGTCTCGTCCTTGAGGTTGAGGGCCACGCTGCGCTTGTTGCGGTTGACGTTGAGGTTCAGCGCGGTCATGCCGGGCGTGGTGCGGTACTCGCCCACCCGCACGGTGTCCGCGGGGGACTCGATCTTGATCACGTCGGCGCCCAGGTCGCCGAGGATCTGGGCCGCGTACGGGCCCATCACCACGGTCGAGAGGTCGATCACGCGCACGCCGTCCAGTGGTCCGGTCGTCATGTGTTTCCGTCCTTTCGCGCCTTGCTGCTTCGCTCTACTTACGAACGTAGGCGCGTCCGGCGGAAAAGGGAATGATCATGATGCGAACAATGGTATGACTCTGGTGGTCATACCATTCTCGGTGGGCGCTGTTTCAGCTGGTGAGCGGTTCGGCGAAGATCTCTTTCGCGGTGTCGACGAGGTCCCGCAGGTCGCCGTCGGTGCGGTCGCGCCGCCAGAGCAGGCCGGTGTCCAGCTGGGGGCGGAAATCCGTGAAGGGCAGCACGATGACGTTGTCGAGCCGGTAGCCGTGCATCGGGGACTTGGCGTCGAGCATGGAAATGGAAAAGGCTTCACCGCTGGAGATGATTTCCGACGTCCCGCCGTAACCGGTGTTGGTCAGCCGGATGCGTTTCTTGACGCCGAGTTCGTTCAATTGGTGATCGAGCTGGTCGAAATAGGCGGGAACGATTTCGCCTGGTGAGGCGACGTACGGGAATTCGGTGAGCTCGGCCAGGCTGACGGACTCCCGGCCGGCGAACAGGTCGGCCGGGACGACGGCGCCGAGCCGTTCGGTCATCACGGGCAGCTGTTCCAGCGCGGGATCGGTGACCGGCAGCCGGGCGAGGGTGAGGGCCAGCTTGCCGTCGTGCACGCCCTGGACGAGGTCGGCGGTCGTGCCGGGCCACCGCTTGAGCTCGTATTTCTCCCGGACCCGCTCGGCGAGGGCGTTGACGCGTTCCCGCAGATCGGGGTGCACCCCGGCGGGCATCCCGAGGAAGAGCGTGCTGCGCTGCGGCCGGACGGCTTCTTCCAGCTTCCACGGAATCGCACTCACCTGCTCGAGGACGTCCCGCGCGAGCGGCAACAACGCGGCCCCGGCCTCGGTGAGGGTGACGTGGTGCGTGCTGCGGTCGAAAAGCTGCCGCCCCAGCTCGTGCTCGAGATCCTTGATCCGCTGGCTGAGAGGCGACGCGGCCATGTGCAGCTTCCGCGCGGCCGCGGAGAAGTTCAGTTCCTCGGCCACCGCAACGAAGTAGCGCAGGTGCAGCATCTCCATCCCCCGACCCTACGGCTCACCCGTGTTGACCCTCCAATCACGCGAGTTACGCCCTCAATCACGCGAGTTACGCCCTCAATCACGCGAGTTGCGCCCTCGATCACGCGAGTTGCGCCCTCAATCACGCGAGTCCCGCGTACCGGACCGGCGAGCTCGCGTACCTGGATGAACGACTCGTGTGATCCGGCGCGCATCTCGCGTGATTGGGGAGCGATCTCGCGTGATTGGGGAGCGATCTCGCGTGATTGGAGGTCGACACGGTCACGGGGCGAGGGGGAGGGTGAGGGTGAAGGCGGCGCCGCCTTCGGGGGCGGGGCCGGCGGTCATGGTTCCGCCCATGCGGGTGACCAGGGCGTGGACCAGGGCCAGGCCGATGCCGGAGCCGACCGGGCGGCGGTCGCGGTACTTCGCGTTCAGGACGCCTCGCTCGAACGCCACCGGGTAGTCCTCCGGGGCCAGGCCCGGGCCGCCGTCGCGGACCGAGAGGGACGCCGAGTTCCCGTCGGAGGTGAGCCAGAACACCATCGGGGCGCCGGCGGGGGTGACGCGCAGGGCGTTCTCGGCCAGCCCGTCGACGACCTGGCGGAGACGGCGGGCGTCCGCCAGCACCGGCACCGGAGCAGACGGCACCGAGACAGCCAGCCGCACGTCCTGGGCCAGGCACCGCAGTTGCCACACCTCGGCGCAGTCACGCACCAACGACGCCAGGTCCAGCGAAGCCAGGTCCAGCCGGAACTCGTCCGCGCCCAGCCGGGCCAGCTCCAGCAGGTCCTCGACCAGCCGCGAAAGCCGCGCCGCCTCCCGCTGGATCGTCTCGCCCGCGCGTACCGCGTCGGGGCCCGAAGCGACGCCGTCCGCGATCGCCTCGGCGAAGCCCGTCACCGCCGTCAGCGGCGTCCGGAGCTCGTGCGACACCGACAGCAGGAACTCCCGCTGCCGCGCCTCGCTCACCGCCAGCGCGTCGGCCAGCGCATTGAGCGACCCGGCCACCTCCGCCACCTCACGTGGCCCCTGCACCGGCACGCGCACGTCCCGCCGGCCCGCCCGCAGCGAGCCCGCGGCCAGCGCCGCCCGGCGCAGCGGACGGCCCAGCAGCCGCCCGGAGACGAACCCCGCCACCGCCGCCACCGCCAGGCCGATGCCCAGCGCCAGCAGGATGTTGCGCACCAGCGCCCGTTGCGTCGCCTGGGCGTTGCGCGTGGGCAGGACCAGCGCGAACGCCGCCCCCCGCGACCCGACCACCCGCGCCTCGACCAGGTACTGCGACCCGGCCACGGTGACGCGCTGCGACTTGTCCGCACCCAGACCGGCCTTGACGGCGGCCTGGACCGCGACGGCGTCCCCGAGCGCCTGCCCGCCCGCCCGGCGGACCACCACCGAAATGCCCTGCCCCCGCACGACGTCGGCCACCTTGCCGACCCCCAGCCGGTTGCCGATGCCCGTTTCGTCCAGTTGTGACGCGACGACGTCGGCCTGCGCGGCCAACGTCGACTGCAGCACGTTGTCCGCCGTGGTCCGGATCAGCCGGGACGCGACCAGCCCCGCCACGATCACCGCCACCCCGGCGACGGCCAGGCACACCAGCGTGATCCGCCCGGCCAGCGACCCCCGGAACTTCATGCCGGATCCGCCGCGTACCCGATGCCGCGGACCGTCCGGATCGGACTCGACGCGCCGAGTTTCGCCCGCAGCTGCGCCACGTGGACGTCCACCGTGCGTGTCCCCGCCGCCGCGGCGTACCCCCAGACGGCGCTCAGCAGCTGGTCGCGCGAAAGCACCTGCCCCGGGTGCCGGAGCAGGTGCGTCAGCAGGTCGAACTCCGTGGACGTCAGGACGACCTCGGTGTCCCCCGCCCAGGCGCGGCGGCTGGTGAGGTCCACCCGGGCCCCGCCGACGGCCAGCACCGAGGCGACCGGTGTCGCCCCGGAGGCCCGCCGCAGCACCGTCCGGACCCGGGCCGCCAGCTCGCGCGGGCTGAACGGCTTGGTGAGGTAGTCGTCGGCGCCGATCTCCAGGCCCAGCAGCCGGTCGAGCTCGTCGTCGCGGGCGGTGACGAACAGCACCGGCGTCCAGTCCCCGGCCGCGCGCAACGCCTTGCAGACCTCGATGCCGTCCATTCCGGACAGTCCGATGTCGAGCACGATGGCCACCGGTTTGAGCCGCCGGACGGCGTCCAGCGCGCGGCCGCCGTCGGCCTCGACGTGCACGCCGAAGCCGTCCCGCTTGAGGTAGAGCGCCGCCAGTTCGGCGATCGCGGCCTCGTCCTCGACCACGAGGACGAGGCCGCGTCCCGGTGACCCCATGCCTGCTCCCGTCTCCGCCGTGTTCAGAGGGGAGACGCTAGCCGGTCAGGGCGAGCCATCGCTGTTCATGTCGGATTCGATGCCGTTCAGGGTCGACTCGATCCCGCTCAGCTCGGACGACGCCGGCGCGCTCCCGGAGTCCGGGGAGCCAATCAGGTTGTCGCGGCACGCCGAGCAGCCGAGCGCGATGAGCGCGGCGGCCCCGACCGCCGCCGCGACCCTCGCGCCCCTCACTTGGCCGGCTTGCAGTGCGCGGACGCGAACGCGTCGAGCTTCTGCTTGGCCGCGTCCAGCTCACCGACGCGGCCCTGCCGCTTGGTGGCGCGCTGGTCCAGCTGGTCGGCGCGGGCGGTGTGCCCGGCGGCCCGCTGGTCGGCCGCGCGCGCCTTGAGGTTGGCGACCGAGCCCTTGACCTCGGCGCCGCCGTTGATCCGCTTCTTCAGGTTGTCGGCCCGCTTCTGCAGCTTCGGCACCCAGTCCGAGCAGACCTGCTGCGACTCCTCGGGACTGAGCGTGATCGGTGCCACCGGCGTCGGTGTCTCGGCCGAAGCCAGCGGCGCCGCCACCAGCAGGCAGACCGCGCTCGCCCCGCCCGCCAGCGCCAGCCGCGTCCAGGTGGTTCCTCGCATCGTTTCTCCTCGTGATCGGGGGTACGAGGAGAACTCTGGCCGGGGCGTGTACGAAGGGCGTCCGCCTAGTGTTCGGGCTTTGTAAGGCCGAGGGTGACCGACGTCCGCGCGAGGTCGAACGTCAGCGTGTCGCCGAAGTCCGGCAGCGCCGGGTCGAACAGCAGCCCGTCGGTGCCGCCGAGGAGCAGCCCGAGCCGGTGCCCCGCCGGGACGACGTGGTCGAGCGCGGTGAGGCCGAACGTCATCGTGTAGGGCCGCCCGGGGACCAGCGGTTCGCCGTGCCGCAGCGACGCGTGGTGCCCGAGGTCGGCCCAGCCGGCGGCGACGATCCGGTGGTCGACGCGCACGACGTCGGCGACGGTATCGAGGAAGCACGCGCTGTCGCCGTCGGTGCTCGAGCCCCAGCACGACCGCGTGGCCAGGTTCTTGATCCCGCTGCCGTACTCAGCGGTGTCGCGCAGGCCGGCCGGCCCGTAGTCGACGAGCGCGACCCCGAGCCGGGCGGCGGTCTTGTCCGACGACGCCGTGATCGTCACCGACGGCGACCCGGCGATCCGCACCGGCACGGGCAGGGCCGGGCCGGTGAACTTCGCGGCCGACACCCCGGCCGCCCACTGCTCGCGCGTGACGGCGGGGTCGTCGACGACGCTCGCCGTGCCGGCCCCGGTCGGCCCCAGCGTCCCGCCGGCCGACGGGCGCAGCGTCGCCGGAAGCGTGGCGGGCGGCCAGCTCCGGACGTCGGTCCACCGGTCCGGCGCGGTCTCCAGGTGCACGGCGGGCTCGCGCTCGACGCCGTTGGGCCGCCCGAGCAGCCAGCGGTCGAACCAGCGGTGCAGCGTCTCGACCCAGCGCGCCCGCTGCAGGTCGAAGGGGTCGGTGTGGCCGGCCTGGCTCAGCCACGCCTTGCGCGGGACGCCGGCGCGGCCGAGCGCGTCCCAGTAGCGGGCGAACTGGTTCGGCGCGACGACCCAGTCCCCGAAGCCCTGGGCGATGAGCACGCTCGCCTGCCCGGCGCGCGGGACGTAGTGCACGCTCTGCCAGTAGGCGTTGTAGTCGCCGTTGGTGCCCGCGCGGGCCTTGAGGTCCGCCTCGAACGGCTTGCACAGCTCGGCGGCGCGCTCGTTGTAGGTGAAGGACGAACCGGTGTTCTCCGGCGTGGCCAGGGGAGCGCCGTTCGCGATGAGCTGGGCGTAGTTGTCCGCGACGCCTTCGATCGGCACGATCGTCTTCAGCCCGGCGACGCCCGAGGCGGCCATCCCGATCGCGGTGGCGCCGTCCTGCGACTTGCCGATCGCGCCGACGTTCCCGGTGGACCAATCGGCCGGCACCGGACGGCCGCCGTCCGGGGCGTCGAACGCCTTCGCCCGGCCGCCCAGCCAGTTCACGACCGCGTTGCAGGAGCCGACGTCGTCGAAGCAGCCGGACGACCGGTTCGTCCCGCCGACGTCGGCGAGCACGACGGCGTACCCGCGCGGCACGAAGTAGTTGTCCAGGAACAGCGGGAACTGCCGCGGCGTGCCGTCCGGCGCGTACGTCTTCTTCTGCAGTTCGTTGCCGCGGCCGCAGCACGCGTAGTACGGGCTGACGTCGAGGATCGCCGGGACGCGCCCGCGCGTGTCCGGCCGGATGACGTCGGCGGCGACGCGGTCGGGCTTGCCGTCGTGGTCATGGTCGGTGCCGGTCTCCACCCACACCGTCTCGCGGATCGCGTCCGCGTAGGAGTAGGCCGGTCGGCTTTCCGCGGCGGCGGCCGGGGCCGCGAGCCCCGTTGTCGCGAGCGAAGCGGCCAAGAACCCCAGGATCAGTCGCATCCAGCCAGGAGATCACGGTTTTTCGTACCGGGCCAGGAACGTTTCCATCGCGGCGTCGACGGCTTCGCGGTCGCCGGTCGTGACGAGGTCGAGCAGCAGCCCGCGAGCCACGGCGAGCCCGAGCCGGGCGTGGGCGGGCCGGTCGGCCTCCGGGACGCCGAGCTGGGCGAGCCGGGCTTCGATCGGGCCGAGCCAGTCGTCGATCACGCCGTCGAGGAACTCCGCCGTGCCCGGGGTGCCGCCGAGGGCCTGGCCGTAGAGCTGGAAGAACAGCTTCTCGTTGGCGCGCAGGTCGTCGTCGGTGAGCCGGCGCCAGAACTCCGCCGGGTCGAGGCCGGCGAGGGCGGCGCGCTGGCGGGCCTCCACCTCCCGTGCCACCGCCGTGAGCAGGCCTTCCTTCGAGCCGAAGTGGTAGATGAGCATGCGGTGGCTGGTGCCGAGGTCCGCGGCCAGCGCCCGCAGGCTCCGGTCGGCGCCGCCGTGGTGGGCGATGTGGTCGATCGCCGCGGCGAGGAGCTTCGCCCGCGGGCTTGCGTCGATCATGTACCAGATGGTACACGTACCAAATGGTACAACGCATTTCGGTGCGCGCCCGGACGTCCGCGCCGGCCGACACCGTGTACGCCTTGCTGAGGGACGGCGCGAGCTGGCCGACGTGGTCGCCGCTGGGGTCGTTCGAGCTGGTCCGCGAGGGCGAGGGCGAGCCGGAGGGGCTCGGCGCGGTCCGGTTGTTCAAGACCAACGGCGTCAGCTCGTACGAGAAGATCGTCGCGCTGGAACCCGGCCGCCGGTTCGGCTACGCGCTGGAAGACGGTTTGCCGCTGCGGGATTACGTCGCCTACGTCGATCTCGCCCCGCGTGACGGCGGCACGGACATCCACTGGCACTCGACGTTCACACCGAAGGTCCCCGGCACCGGCTGGTTCTACCGGTGGTTCCTCGGCTCCTTCATCAAGCGGGTGGCCACGGGCTTGGCGCGCGCCACTGCCTGATCGGCGTGTTACTCTCTCCGGGAGAGCGAGGAGGCGCGCCCGTGGGTCCCGATCCGTACGACCGCAATTGCCCGACCCGCCAGCTGCTCGACCGCATCGGCGACCAGTGGACGGTCCTCATCGTCGGCGCCCTCTCGGGTGGACCGCTCCGCTTCACCGAGCTCGGCCGCCGTGTGGACGGAATCTCCCAGAAGGTGCTGACGCAGACGCTGCGCAGCCTGGTCCGCGACGGCATCCTCACCCGCACGGCGTACCCGACGATCCCGCCCAAGGTCGAATACGAGCTGACGGCACTGGGGCGCAACCTGTCGGAGCCGCTGGACATGCTGGACCGCTGGGCCCGCCGGCACATGGCCTCGGTCCAGGAAGCCCGGGACGCCTACGACGCGGAGCACACGCCCGCGTCCGCATAGTCACCGTCCAGTGGACAGCTCCTGGACAATCCGCCTCGGGACGGGTTCCGCGGCCCCGTCCGCAGGGACACTGTCGCCGTGCTCAACGAGACCGTCCCGGCACCGGGCTGGGGAGTCGTTGCCCTCACCGCGTTGTTCGCCTTCGCGGTGTCGCTGACCTCGGTCGTCACGCCGCCCAGCGGACGGCGGAGCCTGCTGCGCACCGCCAACGTCCTGGGCACCCTGTTCCACGAAGGCGGCCACGCGATGGTGAGCCTGCTGGTCGGCGGGGCCGTCTCCCGCGTCGCCATCACGAGCCCGGGAGGCGGCTACACCCGGCAGAAGCACGACTCGGCGCTCGGCGACGTGCTGGCCACCGCCGCCGGGTACGCGATGCCGCCACTGGCCGGGCTGGGGGCCGCCGTCCTGCTGCACCAGGGTCGCGTGGCGGCCGTGCTCGTGCTGACCCTCGTCGCGCTGGTGTTCGTCCTGCTGTTCACCCGGGACCTGCGGACCCTCGTCGTGATCGTCGCGGTGGGGGCGGTCGTGTACTCGGCCCTGCGCTACGCCCCGGGCTGGCTGCGCATCGCCGTCGCGTACACCGAAGCCTGGCTGCTGCTGACCAGCGAGCTCGACGGCGTGCGGATCCTGGTCGTCAACCGGCAGCAGAACGGGTACAAGACCCAGAAGGACGACGCCGCCGCACTGGCCAGGCGCACCAAGATGCCGTCGCCGCTGTGGATCGGCGGGTGGTTCCTGCTCAACGGCTGGGCGATCTGGCACGCCGCACCGCTGCTGTTCCCCTAGCGGGCCACCAACCCCGCCTCGTGGGCGAGCAACCCCGCCTGGGTGCGGTTCGCGCAGTCCAGCTTCACCAGCATCCGGGAGACGTAGCTCTTCACCGTCGCCTCGGCCAGGTGCAGCCGGGCCGCTATGTCCGCATTGGACAGTCCGGAACCCAGGCAGGCCAGTACGTCTCGCTCCCGCTCGGTGAGTCCCGCCGTCCGGCGTCGTGCGTCTTCGCCGCGTTCGCGGCTGTCCGACGACAGCGCCACCAGGCGGCGCGCGGCCGAGGGCGAGAGCACCGTGTGGCCGTCCGCCGCCACGCGGACCAGGCCGATCAGGTCCTCCGGGGGCGTCGACTTCACCAGGAAGCCCGCCGCGCCCGCGCGCAGGGCGCGGATCACGTACGTGTCCGCGTCGAACGTCGTCAGGGCCACCACCGCCGGCGGATCCGGCATGGCCGTGATGCGGGCGATCGCGGTCAGGCCGTCCACGCCCGGCATCCGCAGGTCCATCAGCACCACGCGCGGCCGGTGCCGGACCACGGCTTCGACGGCCTCGGCGCCGTCGGCGGCCTGGGCGACCACCTCGATGTCGTCGGCCGAGCCGAGGATCGCGCGCAGGTGCGCGCAGACCATCGGCTCGTCATCGACCACGAGCACCGGGATCACAGTGCGTGCCTTCCGCCGTCGGGACGTAGGCGGGCAGTATCGCACCGACCCGGAACCCGCCGCCGGGCCGCGGGCCCGCGTCGAACCGCCCGCCGACCAGTTCGACGCGCTGCCGCAGGCCGGCCAGCCCCGCGCCGGACCCGCTGTCCGCCAGCGCCGGGTCGGGTGGCTGCCGCGCCGCCGTGCTGTCGACCGAGACGTCCAGGCCACCCGGGTGGTAGCGCAGGGACACCGCCGCCGACGCGCCCGGCGCGTGCTTGCGCACGTTCGTCAGCGCCTCCTGCACCAGCCGGTACGCGGTGCGCGCGACGGTCGGCGACACCTGCGCCGGGTCGCCGTCCACCACCAGGTCCGTCGCCACCCCGACCGACCGGGACTCCTCGACCAGCCGCGCCGGGTCGCCGGGTTCCTCCGGGCTGAGCGTCCGCGGCCCGGTCTCGGCGCCGTTGCGCAGAACGCCGACCAGGTCGCGCAGTTCGTCCAGGGCCAGCGCGCCTTCGCGGCGGATGTCCTCGGCCGCCGCCCGCGCGGCCGGGTCGGCCGACGTCACGCCGAGCGCGCCGGCGTGCAGCACCATCAGGCTGAGCCGGTGGGTGACGACGTCGTGCATCTCGCCCGCGAGCCGCCGCCGTTCCGCGGCCCGGGCCTGCTCGGCGAGCAGGTGCTGTTCGCGCTCGGCGCGTTCCGCCCGGTCGCGCAGGGACTGGAGCAGCTGCTTGCGGGCTTCGAAGTACAGCGAGGCGAGCGCCGGCAGCGCGGTGCTGAGCAGGCCGAACGGTGTCGTCGCCCAGCTCGGCGTCCACGGCCGCGCGGCGATCACGGCCAGGATGCCGGCCACCCACAGCACGGTTCGCTTGTCCAGCACCCGGGCCGCCTGGGACAGGATCACCGAGGTGATCGTCGGGACGGTCGTCAGGGCGAGCGGGTGCGGCGGCACGAGCAGGCCGGGCGCGAAGGTGTCGGCCGCGAGCATCGCGACCGCCGCCGCGATGACGAACGCGCAGACCGGGCCGGGGAACCGGAACAGCAGGATCAGCGTGAGGTCGCAGGCGATCTGCAGGACCAGCCCGGCGGCCGGGCCCCACGCGCCGGTCGTCCGGTCGCCGAGGACGTAGAGCAGTGTGTTCATCCCGGCGAAGACGAGGGCCGCGAAGATCAGCCAGCAGCCGTCGGAGCGGCTCGGCCACAGCGGCCTCCGGGCGGTGGTCACGCGGTCACGGTAACCGCTGTTCCGGGCGGCCGCCCGGGCGTGCAACTTTGGTTGCGCCCGGGTCCCCCCGTTCGTCGTCGCGATCACCGCCGTCGTCCGGTTTCGCCCGCGTGGCCCGGTGCGGTGGACTGGGGTCCGACGACGAGGGAGGGAAACGGGGATGAGCGAGCTGTCCTTGCCGGCCCGGGCGTACCTGCTGGCCTGCGACACCGCCCGCGACCGGCTGCCGGACCGCGAGCGCGTGGCGCTGCTGGTGCGCGCGGCGGCGTTGACGGACCTGGTGCTGCGCGGCCGGATCACCGACGACGGCGGCCGTCCGGTGGTCTCGGACCCCGGCGGCACCGGGCACCTGGTGCTCGACGACCTGCTCGCCGAGCTCGCCGCCGACCCGCACCGGAGGTGGCGCGCCCGGGTCCGCCGCGGGGCGCGCGAGACGTTGCGGTCCCTGGAGGCCCAGCTCGACGCGGCGGGGGTGATTTCGCTGCGGACGTCCCGGATCCTGGGGTTGTTCCCGCGCCGGCGTCCGGTGGTCCGCGAGCCGGCCTCGGCGGCCGCGCTCCGCGACTCGGTGCGGGCGGCGTTGCGGAGTGACGCGCCGGTGTCCGGGGACATCGCGGCCCTGACGTCACTGGCCGCGGCGGTCGAACTGGGCGCGGTGCTGCCGCGGGGCGAGCGCCGGCGTCACCGCGACCGGCTGGCCCGCCTGGAGGAGCAGGCCGGGGCCGCGGTCCCGGCCCTGCGCAAGGTGATCCGCGAAGTCCGGGCCGCCCGCACGGCCGCGATCTCCGCGGCTTCCGGCGGCGGAGGGGGCGGCGGCTGATGCCGTGTCGACCCTTCGATCACGCGTGTCGACCCCGGGATCACGCGCGTCGACCTTTCCCGCACACGTCGTTCGTGCTCGAAGGGTCGACACGCGTGATTGAGGAGTCGACACGCGTGATCAGAGGGTCGACGCGGTCAGGGGGTGAAGAGGCGGTCGAGGTAGTAGTCCACTGTGGAGATCGCTTCGGCCGGGGTGCGGTGGCCCATCAGGATTTCCGAGCCCTGGGAGTCCGCGATCGCCCAGAGCAGGGCGGCCTCGGTCGCGGGGTCGGCCGACGCCGGGACGTCGCCTGCCTGCTGGGCTTCGCGGACCTGGCCGGCGAAGAAGTCCATGAGTTCCGGCATGCCTTCGCCGAAGGCCTTGGCCATCGCCGGGTCCGCGACCGCGCGGATGAAGTAGGCGACGCCGATGAGGAAGTCGGCTTCGCTGTCGGGGTCGCGCGGGAGGATCTCGACCAGGCACGCGCGCAGGATCGAGCGCGGGGTCGGCGGGCCTTCGGCCAGCACCTTCGCGGTGATCCGCTCGCTGCGGAGCTTGTGCCGGTGCTCGAGGGCGTAGCGCAGCATTTCGTCCTTGGTCTTGAAGTAGTGCTGCACCGAGCCCATCGACAGGCCGGCCTCGGCGGCGACCTGGCGCAGGCTGACGCCCTCCAGGCCGGCGCGCGTGGTCAGCCGTTGCAGCGCCTCGGCGATCTGCACCCGGCGCTGCTCGTGGTCCACCTGTTTCGGCACGTCCGCTCCCGTTGTCATGCGATCGCATTGCGAAAACGCGGGCTCCGCCGTTACGATGCGGTCGCATTGTAAAACAATCCCGGGGGGTGTCCGGTGGAGACCGGAAAACTACGGCTGCGGCCACCGCGTCACGCACTCGACCGCCGCGCGATCGCCTGGTGGCGTACGCAGGGGGCGCTGACGTTCGGGCCGGTCGTGCTCGTGCTCGCGGTCCTCGGCCTGCTGATCCCGCCGGCCGCGTTCTGGCTGCTGGCGCCGGCGGCGGTGGTCGCCGTGCTGGGGGTGGCGTGGTGCGCGGTCCTGCCGCGGTGGTGGTTCGGCCTGCACCGCTGGGAGGTGACCGGCACGGCCGTGTACGTGCGCTCGGGGTTCCTGTGGCAGGAGTGGCGGGTGGCGCCGCTGTCGCGGGTGCAGACAGTGGACACGCTGCGCGGCCCGCTCCAGCAGCGCTTCGGCCTCGCGACGGTCACGGTGACGACGGCTTCGGCGCGCGGGGCGGTCCGGCTTCGCGGGCTGGACGCGCAGGTCGCGGCCGACGTGGCGGAGCGGCTGACGGAACGCACGGACGCCACGCCGGGGGACGCGACATGAGCGGCGAGCACGAAGCCGGCTGGCGTCGTCTCGACCGGCGCACCCTCGGCGTCACCGCCGTCCTCATGGCCGGCGTCGCCATCTCCGCCGGGACGCCCGTCGCCATCGGCACCCGGTCCCTTTGGCTCCTCCCGGCCGCCGCGCTCCTGGTCGGCGGGGGCGTGCTACTCGAGTACGTCCGCTGGCGCTACACCCGCTTCCGCTGCACCGCCGAACGCCTCGAAATCGAGTTCCGGTTCGCCGTCCACACCCGCAAATCCCTGCCGCGCGAGCGGATCCGCACCGCCGACCTGACCGCCGGCCCGCTGCACCGCGCGTTCGGCGTCGCGACCCTCTCCATCGGCACCGGCCGGCAGGAGCGGATCACCCTCTCGCCGCTCGCCAAAGCGGACGCCGAAGCGCTGCGCACCGAACTCCTGCACCGCGCACCGTCCACTCAAGACGGTCCACTCGCGACACTTGACCCACGCTGGATCCGTTACGCCCCGGTCTCCTTCGTCGCCCCGACGCTCGGGCTGGCCGCGTTCGGGTCCCTCTTCAAGGTCGCCGACTGGTTCGGGGCCGGCGGCGGCCTCCTCCGCTGGCTCCTCGACCTCTTCGGCGACCTGCCGCTCGCCGTCAGCATCCTGCTCCTGCTGGTTCTCGCGATGGTCGTCGGCGTGATCGGGGCGGTGGGCCTGTTCACCGAAATGTGGTGGCACTACCGGCTGGACCGCGAACCCGGCGGCACCCTGCGCGTCCGCCGCGGGCTGTTCACCACCCGGACGATCACCGTCGAGGAACGACGCCTGCGCGGGGTCGAACTGGTCGAGCCGCTCGGTGCCCGGCTGGCCGGCGCCGCCCGCGTCGACGCCATCGCCACCGGGATGGAACGGGACGACGACAAGACCGAGTCCAAGACGCTCCTGCCCGCCGCACCGAGAGCCGACGCGCACCGGGTCGCGGCGCGCGTGCTGGGCGACCGCGTCGACGCCGTCGAGCTCGTCCCGCACCCGCTCGCGGCCCGCGGACGGCGGCTGCGCTGGGCCCTGCTCACCGCGCTCACGCCGGTGCTCGTCCTGCTGCTCCTCGGGGCGCTGCTCACCGACGTCCTGCTCGTGCTCGGCGTCGCCCTCGCCGTCGTCGCGCTGCCGGTGGCCGTCCTGCTCGCCTTGGACGCCTACCGCGGCCTCGGGCACGGCCTGCGCGGCCGCTACCTGGTGACGCGCGCGGGCGCGGTCCGGCGCAGCACGGCCGTCCTGACCCGGGACGGCGTCATCGGCTGGACGGTCAAGCAGTCCGTGTTCCAGCGCCGCCGCGGGCTCGCGACGTTCACCGCGACCACCGCGGCGGGCTCGGGCGCCTACTCGATCCTCGACGCCGGCGCGGGCGAAGGCCTGGAGTTCGCGGCGGACGCCGTGCCGGGAGTGCTGACGCCGTTCCTCGAGAGTTCGGCGCCCGCCGAAGCGTCACGGACCTAGGTTCGGGGCATGGACGAATTCCGTGCCCTGCACGTCCCCGGTGCCCCGCTGCTGCTGCCGAACGCGTGGGAGTTCGGCGTCGGTGCCTTCCTCGCCGCGCAGGGCTTCCGCGCTCTGGGCACCACCAGCCTCGGCGTCTCCGCGGCGGCGGGGGAGCCGGACGGCGCACCCTCGACGCGCGCCGCGACCGTCGCCCTCGCCACCCGCCTGACCCGGCTGGACGCGCTGGTCAGCGTCGACCTCGCCGACGGCTTCAGTGCGGACCCGGCCGCGGTCGCCGACCTCGCGGCCGAGCTGGCGGACGCGGGCGTGGCCGGCGTCAACCTCGAAGACGGCCGGGCCGACGGCTCGCTCGCCCCGGTCGACGTCCAGTGCGCCCTGGTCACCGCGGTCAAGGAGCGCGTGCCGGGCCTGTTCGTCAACGCCCGGACGGACACGCACTGGGCCGGCGACCGCTCGCTCGCCGAGGCCGAGCGGCGGGTGCGGGCGTACGCGGCGGCGGGTGCGGACGGCGTCTTCGTGCCCGGCCTCGCCGAGCCGGGGGACGTCGAGCGGATCGTCGCCGTCGGCCTGCCGCTCAACCTGCTGTTCCTGCCCGGGAAGGTGACCGTGGCCGGGCTGGCCGACCTGGGCGTCGCGCGGATCAGCCTCGGGTCGCTGCCGTACCGGGTGGCGCTGGCCGCCGCGGCCGGAACCGCGCTCGCCGTGCGGGACGGCCGTGCCCTGCCGCTGAGCCCGCCGTCCTACGCCGACGTCCTGGCGCTGCTGCCGAAATCCTGGTGAACCGACCGGCCGGATCTGCGAGCGTGAGGGGTATGCGCGCCTTCGGAACCGACTTCGCCGCCCCGTCCGGATACCTGAACACACCCAGCGTGGGCGTCCCGCCCGCGCCGGTGGCCGAGGCCGTGGCCGAATCGGTGGAACGGTGGCGGACCGGCGCCACCAGCCCCGGGGAGTTCGACCAGTACGTGGCGCGTTCGCGAGCCGGGTTCGCGCGGCTGCTCGGCGTCGAGCCGGAGCGCGTCGCGAGCGGGGCGTCGGTCTCGCAGCTCGTCGCCAACGTCGCCGCCGCGCTCCCCGCCGGCGCCCGGGTGCTCGCCGCCGAAGGCGACTTCACCAGCGTGACGTTCCCCTTCGCGGTCAACCCCGGCGTCACGGTCACCGAGGTGCCCCTGGACGTGCTGCCGGAGCGGGTCGAGGGCCACGACGTCGTCGCGGTGAGCGTGGTCCAGTCCGCCGACGGCCGGATCGTGGACCTGGCGGCGCTGCGGGCCGCGGCCGAGGCCGCCGGGGCGGCGGTGCTGCTGGACGCGACGCAGGCGGTCGGCTGGCTGCCGCTGGACGTCGCCTGGGCGGACTGGGTGGTGGGCGCCGGGTACAAGTGGCTCTGCTCGCCGCGGGGCACCGCGTGGCTCGCGGTGCGGCCGGACGCGCAGGAGCGCACCCGCGCGGTCGCGGCGAACTGGTACGCGGGGGAGGACCCGTGGGCCACCGTCTACGGCCTCCCGCTGCGCCTGGCCGGCGACGCCCGCGCGTTCGACCTCTCGCCGGTCTGGCTGGCCCAGGTCGGCTCGGCCGCGGCCCTGGAGTACTTCGCCGGCCTCGACCTCGCCCAGGTCCGGGCGCACAACGCCCGCCTCGCGGACACGCTGCTGGAGAAGCTCGGACTGCCGCCGCGCCGGACCGCGATCGTGTCGCTGGACGCCGACCCGGCGCGGGTCGCCGAGGCGGGCATCGTGTCGAGCGTCCGCGGCGGCCGGGTGCGGGTCGGCTTCCACCTCTACAACACGCTTGACGACGTCGAACGGGTTTTACGCGCGTTCGAGTGAACCGCCGGACGCCGGTGAACTACCGTATGGCCCCGTGGTTGGTGCGCATTTCACCCCAGGCCCGTCCGACACGGCCCCGCTGGGCGCGGTACCCCCGCAGCCCCGCCCGCCCGTGCCGGGCCCGCCGGCTCGTGACACCCGGTCCCTGCTGCTCAAGGGGGCCGGGCTGGTCGCGATCGCCGTCGTCTCCGGGCTGCTGTGGTTCCTGATCCGGCACGACTCGGCGCCGGACGAGCCGGTCGCGCAGCCGCCGGCGCAGAACACCGGGCAGTACAAGTTCACGCTGGTCGCGGGGCCGGCGAAGACGACGGACTGCGTCGAGAAGTCCTACGGCGATACGAAGGCGTTCTTCCAGGACAGCCCGTGCCAGTCGCTGGTGCGCGCGCTGTACACGACGGAGTCGGGCGGCGCGAAGGCACTGGTGTCGGTGGCGCTGGTGGGCATGCCGGACTCGTCGAAGGCGAAGGCGCTCAAGGCGCTGACCGAGCGGGACGGCACCGGCAACGTCACGGACCTGGTGAAGGACAAGACGTTCGCCGGCAGCGGCACCCCGAGCGTGAGCGGCAAGGACGCGGCGTACTCGTCGAAGGTCGACGGCACGAACACGACGATCGTGCTCGCCGACTTCTACGACAAGCACAAGGACGAGAAACTGATCGAGAGCATCGCCGACGACGCCCTCCGCCTGTCGGCCGACCTCCACTCCTGACCCAGGCCCCGAGCGCCCCAATGTGGCGTTGGTTGCGTCCAACGCACCGAACGCCACATTGGGTGCGCTGGACGCACCGAACGCCACATTGGGGCGCTTGGGCGGGGCGGTCAG